>JAJEAQ010000004.1 GCA_022822685.1 Trichodesmium sp. jk18x7bins.61 | reverse complement strand
CATTAATATAATGCTTTATTACTTTCAGATATAGCCGCTGCTATAGTTGCACTAGCACGGTCTGTTCTACAGTTAGGTAGGTGGCCTTTGTTCGAGAGAGGTGTAAGATTAGTAAGCATTGCCCACTTCCATCTGGCACTTTTGTACTAAATACAAAAAATCTAGATGCCTACTATCTTAACTGGGAATAGGTTAATTAATGGTTAAGTTTAGCTGATTAAAAAGTTAAATTAATAACTATTTCATGAAATGATTAAAAAACTGTAAGTATTATATGAAGAAATAGTCTATATTACATTAGAGTTAACGAAATGATCGTAAATTAAACTATAATAGTTAATTCTACTTGTAGCCAAGAGAAAAAGTATAAATAATCAAATCAAGTCCCATATGTTACTACATTTGAGTACCTGGCCAGAAGTTGAAGCATATTTGAATCAATCTCAAGGTATTATTCTGCCAATCGGTTCTACTGAACAACATGGGCCGACAGGATTGATCGGTACAGATGCTATTTGTGCAGAAGTAATTTCTCAAGGAGTAGGAGAAACTGTACAAGCGTTAGTTGGACCAACGATCAATGTGGGCATGGCCTTACATCATACTGATTTCCCTGGTACAATCAGTCTGCGACCTAGTACAATGATTCGGGTGATTTGTGATTATGTAGTTTGTTTAGTTAAAACAGGGTTTACCAAATTTTTCTTGATCAACGGCCATGGAGGCAATATCGCTACTCTTAAAGCTGCCTTCTCAGAAACTTATGCTCATTTGACAGATTTGAATATTGCTAGTGCGGAGCAAGTCAAGTGCAAAGTTGGAAATTGGTTTATGTGTAGCTCAGTTTACAAGTTAGCTAAGAAATTGTACGGTAATCAGGAAGGATCTCACGCTACACCTAGTGAAATAGCTTTAACTCGGTACATATATCCAGAAGTAATTAAACAAGCCCCACTTTCAAAAGATGTAGCTAGTGGTTATCCAATATATGGTGCAGCTGATTTTCGTCGTCGATATCCTGATGGTCGCATGGGTTCAAACCCGGCTTTAGCGACACCTGAACACGGTAAGCAGTTTTACGATTTAGCAGTCAAGGAACTAAGTAATTCCTACTTAGATTTTATTAATAGTGATTAAACCATTTTTTAACCAAGATTATTGTCTTCTGTGTACCTGCCTTATTCAAAACTAATTAGGGCTAGCTCAATACAAGTGAAATATGGTCTAGTTCAAGGTTTTAACTTTTTGTTTGCTAAACAAGTGCAAGTTTATAAAATCTAAATTATCCCAGCCTTTGAACTTTTGTCGGCGATCGCTGGGTAAGTTTGGGAACTAAGGAAAGAATCTACTATTTTTTTAAGCTGTGTCCATACTAGGTTTTGTTCTGTATACTTTTTCAGCTACTCCTAATTATCCAGATTGATATCAACTCCTAACTCCTAAACTACTTAGCATGAAAAGCAGTTTTAAAGTACATTTAATCTATATAAAATTTTGCCTAGAAGCTTTGGTTAATCTTAGATAACTCTAGAAACTTATATATTCCTGGTTGCAAAAACTGCAATTTGAGTTAATATAGAATTCAGTAACATTCTAATTCTGATCAGCAAAATCAAAGACCCCGCCGGGACGGGCGGGGAATAAATCAATAAAAACAGTAAAATGGCAAACAAGAAGCGAAAATATATTACTTTTTTATAACTTTTAGATTACTTCTTACCAACAAAATCTGTTTTGAAAGATTACTTTATTTTTACTGACAATCATCAGTAATTTCTCTACCGTAAAAGTTATAGAGAAGAAACAAATAACTTCTCTGCCAAAGCAGATATTAAGGTCAGAGGTCAAGATTGTGAATAACCAATTAAAAGTTTCCCTTGCAGGTATTTTAGCCACAGTTGGTCTCTGGGGTGTCATGCCTCAACCAGAAGCCAAAGCAGAAAAATTAGAAACTCATGACAAAGTTATATTTACTTGTGTTTCAGTTAACTCTGAAGAAAATCAATATGCTACTGTTCCTCAAATACTTCGTGAAACAGTAGATACAACTGAGCCTGGACTTTTAGGTGGATATCCAGTTGTCAAACGAGAAGTTATTCAAGTTTCCTCTAAACCAATGATTGTTTGGACAGCAACTCTTTCTTCCCCTCATCCTCAAGGTGCTTATACTCCTGAACGTCGTTGTTAGGCAGTTAGTACTCATCTAACTAATCTTGCTTACGCCTTAGGAATGGAAACTTTTGCAGATATTAGTCAGATTGGAGTTGTAAACCATGAGCAGGTGGTTTATGTTTCTCCTGGGGAAGAGCCTAATTTTGATAATGTGGTTTTCACATTAAAGCCAGAGAATTGTGATAAAACAGAAGAGATCATCACTCAGTTTAAAGATTTTGGACAAGGAACTGCTAGTGACGAACCTATCTATGAATAAGTGATTGTAGCAGAGATGTTGAGGGAATAATTTAGAAAAACATTTTCCCTCTTCACTTCCTATTCCTGAATTTAGGAATTTTATCTCCAACTCAAACTATTAATAGAGAGAAGAGTCAATCAAAATAATTGGTTAGTTGATGCACATTCTTTTGGCAGTAGTACTTTTGTTGTTTTTAAGTTTGTGTTGATTTGAGCCATTTTGTTAGTAATACTTAAATTATGAAAAGATAGTTATCGAAAAATTAACTGCATGATCTCTTAGGAGATTTGCGCTATGACTACACTCCAAATCTCTATCAAAAAACAAATACTTTTTAGCAGTATTATATTGTAAAAATTATATAACTTTATATTTATAAATCAGTTAGAGAAAATATTTTTTTTAATCAAAGCATAGCTAAAAAAATAGTGAATATACGGTATAATAAAATAACGCTAAATCGTTCAATTGTTGATTTAAAGTATCTCTCTCAATTAGTTGCTAGGAGGAAAAATGAAATTTACAACTACTAAAACTGTTTTCCTGCCACATTAGCAATGTTTTTCACTGTGAATTTAAGGATAGTTCCTACACAAGCTCAAGAAAAACCAGTAACTAGAAATCTTGGTTCCTCAGAACAATTGTTAAGCAATAATACTAATAGCTTATCAAATGATAGAGGCATAAGTTTAACACAAGATTCTAGAGTAAAAAGAAGAAGTGGATTTTCTAGAGGCGAGTTAGATGAAGTGACAAATAATATCAACCTCCAAATACAGAAAAATAGAGACCAGAGCTGGAAAAGTGAGAAGGAATGGTTTGATGAAAAATGAGATTCTGTTTCTGTAGGTTTTTAACACCTCAAGAAATTAGTGAGCATTGTAGACCAGAAAATTTTGTACAAAAAAACTCCCGTTACAATCACAAGATTTAACGGGAGTGTGTCAAATAGAAGTCTCAACTAAAGATAGGGATTTCACTTCGGATAAATGTTAGTTCAGGATTCTATGAGTTGGAATACCCCTACTTAGAGATTCCATTTTTTTTTACTCATCTACTGATGGTTGAGAGCCATCTGTAAAACTAAATGCTCTAATTCCAGCGATGGGGTATTTTGATCGTCCGTTAATACCAATTAGCTGCCCCTGACTGTTCAAAATCGGTCCACCACTCATGCCACTTTTAACCTCATTAGTATAACCTAATTGATACCCTTGGCTGAGAATCCGACGGGGTAGCATTTGCACAGAGCCTAAAGTTAGCTTAAAAGCACGACTACCCCAAGCACGGGTACTACTCATCTGTAAAGAGTCTGGTTGATACCAATTGAGAAAACCTGCGGCAAAAACTGCTTCTCCTACTGAAAGTTTATTACTATCTGCGATTTCTACAACTTGATAAGAGCGATCGCTAGTAAATTTCAACAATGCTAAATCCAGATTACCGATTCGAGAAACCAAAGTAGCTTGATGAGTCATCCCATCTCTGCTCATAACTGGGTACAATTGACTAGAGTTATGATCGACTCCGCGCGACCTGTTCATGTGGCGAGGTGGCTCAACAGGTCAATTGAATTGAGACACCTAGTCTATGAGGGATTTCTACCCCAAACCCTTATAGAGTAACCCGTCAAAGAACGGTACGTCACGTCCGAGTAGGCAACGAAAAAGATAGAATGCAGCCTAATAACCAAAAGCTGAAAGGAATTAATCAGTAGTCGAAGGAGAAATAGAAAGGTGAACACAGTCGCGCGTTGTTGATTATTCATGTAGCTTTAGCTAAAACTGCGTAATTCATAAAACAGCCAAATAATTCCTGACAGGCTGTAACCAAAAAGGTAAGTGAGTGATTCCAAGGTTGTCACCTCCTTAGAATGTAGAAACAAAATTATCACCGCAGAATAGATAACCATCCCAACTATTTCAGAACTTCAATTGATACAACAGGGTAAATCCTACAGAGTCTGAAATCTATCAGTAAGCCAAGAGGAATCTCGGCCGAATCCTCTGGAGGATAGAAGATGAGAGGAAAAACAAAAGCCATCTTGTAATGAGATGGATAGAGGTACTCTTCGAGAAGCCTGAGCCTACAAAATTTGCCCCCCATGTTCATGTCGGCGACAGGCGAAAAGGAATAGCAGACTTCTCTTGGAAGTTATACGAAAAAGAATTTGACGAAAGAAACTTTACGGTGATGTAAGTTAGATGTCATATACAAATATGATAAAGGTCGTTCACCGGACATAAAGTCAGAATCAGATTTTCCGTGCCAAACAGTGTTTTGGCTTGAAGTAAGGCTTGAGCCGTATGATGGGAAACTGTCACGTACGGTTCAAAGGGGAGGGGAGAGGAGCAATCCTCATTCATGGAGCCGACAGGCTCAACTTTACCCGATATGATAATTGGTGACAATAGTATATATGTCACCTTCCCTTTTGATAATTACTCCGGAACCTGCACTATTATCTGTAAAAATTCTGACAGTAACTTGTTGGGCAATATTTAGATACTAACGATGGAAAATGTTGTGAATCTACTTGACTAGGTTTTGTGTAATAAGCTGAATTATTTACTCTGGTTTGAGGGTAAGCATTTGGTACAAGGGAAGTAATACAAAAAAATAGTGAAGCTCCCAATATTTGACTACTAAGTTTAAGGGTTGATTTATTATGTCTCATATTATTAGAATTTTCTCCACAAAATAAATGAATTCCCCTACCACCACTCAATCTATTTCAATAAATTTGAAAGTGTAGCGACTATCTTCCACGTTGCTTAGTGGTAGAGCTCACTTCTGATTTTTTCAATACATGAACTATTGTTAGTAGGTTATTAGTAGGTTAATTAACTACTGCCAAATAGTTAAAACTGAATTAAAAAAAAGCGTGACAGTCGTTACTGTCTCAGAATAAGTATAGATATTGATTAAGTTTAGCCCAATCATAATTGAATACAAAAAATAATTTAGTTATTTAGGCATAACTAAACTAAAGTTTGACTAAGCAGAAGTGAATAGACGGAACTAATTTGCTATTCTACACTATAGCGGTAACATCAACACATTCTCCGAATAAAAATTTGCCAAATTTTTCTGTAGAGCTTCTCATATCAAATCCGTTTAATTAGGTATAAAAAAATTGTGCGAGCGACCTAATTACCAAATCTGATCTGATCTCTTCCCTACTGAATTCTGACTACTGACTACTGACTCCTAACTAACTATACTGATGAACCGCGGATTTGATATCATTTGGCCTTTCGTCATAATAGTAAAAATGGCAATTATCAGAAAATCTTCTTAGCGATCGCCTCATGAGCGCTGATTTCTTGTGTCTTCAGATCTAATTTTCCCATTTAACAAAACACAAGAAATTCAATAATTTGTAGTAATATTACTTACAGTACTTAATATCCTTCTTTTTTTACTCTTTGGGAACATTTGTCATTTCTCAGTCATAGAGTTTTTGTGTATTATTTTGTGTATTAAGCGATGTAGCTAACCCTAGGCTTCGCCAAAGCAGGATTTTTGACAATGGTACTTATACATTTTCTTCTCTGCAATATCTCTGAAATTGGCCTTCTTCTTTCATGCTCAACTAAGAGATTGTTTGTAAAACTGAGATTAAATCCTTGGGTAGGGTAAGCCCTGGGGTCGATATCTCCTTGTAATACCCCGCCGGGGCGGGCGGGGTTTACCGATCGGGTGGGGTTTAAATAAAGAATTTTAGTTGTCCGCCGCCGGCCACCAGAATTCAATATTTTAGCTATCTTAATATTTGCTTTACAAACAGCCTCTAAAAAATAAGAGAATAACTATTGGGTAATGATTTCCAGTACCTTTCTAACTGGGATATTGTTATACTCCTGACAAAGATTGACAAATGTTCCCGGAAAGTGTATTCAAGTGCTTAGATAAAAATCTACATAGAGTATAAATTATGCAATTAACACATCTACTATCCCGTAGTCCATTAATGATCTTGGGAGCGATCGCTGGAGTTATGCTCTCCTATCAAAATGTGATCGCCACCGAAAGAATAGTAGTTGAGATAGCAGGCCCCATAGAAGCATCAATCAAAGTTAAGGACCTACAACTTTTTGCGGAAACTGGTCGAACTACGAAAACAATATCCCAAGCCCTAGGTGTATCAAAAGTAAGCCCCAATACGGTTCGTGGATTAATGACATTAGAAATAGGAGCTAATGTGACAAATCTAGCCAAAGTGCTTTATAGTAACCTAGGCCAGAATGTCACAAAAGGCATTACTGAAGTAATTCAGACCAAATACAATTATGAAAGTGACAAAGCCCTACGTGCTGCCATTATCCTGGCTGCAGCAGATGATAATCGCATCTCAGTACTTGAAGTTCTAGAAAAATATCCCACTGAAGAGATGCACATAGAAGTAGGCAAAATTAACCAAATTGTAGAAAAAGTTAAAGAAAGTTTCAGTAATCTTGAAGAACTACTCAAATAAGTCTAAGATTTTGAAAGTGAAGTGCTCTCAGTACTGTCTTCATCATCATTACGTGGCTGAGGAATCTCATCATCAACTGCCAAAGTTTCTATATGTTGAGTATCCATGAGAAATGCTCCTTTTTCAAAACGAACAACCCAATAATTTCCCGCTTTGCGATTTAAAATAGTTCCTACTTCACCCAAGCGCACTACATTAGGGGGACGCAGTATCGGCATAGATTCAGCGGTTTTGATGTATGGAGGTTGAACAACTAATCTCACTTTTTGGCCAATATAAAATTTTGTTTCCATCTTAAATACGGGAGAGGACTCCCGTTATAAACTTCAGTTTTAACGCCAGAGGAATCCCGTCAGTAAATAAATTGAGCGAAGCGAATCCTCAATGGCAGTAAGTATACCTATAATTTGAGGAGTCATAGTACTGATAATTGTGGTCTATTTTAATGAAAACCGCTATAAATCACAGGAGTTTTACCAAAGCGATCAAAGAGAGATAACCGATGATTTAGCAGTGAGTTATTGATGGTTTGATGCTACTTTTTGTGGGTTAGAAAGCAAATATTAAGACAGCTAGAGTGCTTAATATTGGTAGGTTACTGCGGAAACGAAAAAATCAGTTAACAGTATATATTCCCACCTCACCTACCCTGAACAAGAATTTATCAGACTTGAGCCAAAAGTCTCTAATTATTGCTTTATATAATCTGAAGGATTTACTACACATCCATCTAGTTTCTCTGGACTTATGTTAAAGAAATTTATCACATCTAAGCGACTTTCTATTTTTTTTGTTCAATCCAACCTACATCTTGTGGTTGTAGTAAAGTATAAAAATCTAGGTCTAGATTAGAGAATGTTTTAACTGAGCAGACTTTTAATTCTAACCATATTTCTTCAGATTGATATAATTTTTTGGTTACTTTGAGGATACTACCTTTAGTAACTACACCTTTAACAGTCCGATTTATTGTGCTAGTTAGTAATTCAATGCGATCGCTACTATCAATCAATATAAATGAACCGACATCTAATGATAAGGTGGGAGAAAATGTTTCAAGTGCTAGTTGGCTAGGCTTTTCTTTCTGGATAATTTTATTCTTTGGAGGTGACAATGATTCAATTACGTCTTTGACTAAGGGACTTAATAAATATGCTAATATTCCACCTAGTCCTAAAAGTACGGAAATTCCTAACAAGTAAAACCATGATCTTCTATCAGTTTCAGGTTCAATATCTTGTCTATCAGATGGAGCAGAGATTTTTACCGGAGGAGGTATCAGCGGCCTAGCCATCTGATCTTTAGGAATTACCTGATAATGCATTAAAGCGACTGTCACATTGTCATGCCCATTTTTAGTATTAGCAATTTCTATTAATCTATTTCTCACTACAGCTAAATCGATTTTTCCTTGTAGCAAGGGTAATATTTCTGTTGGCCAATATTCTTCTACTCTATCTTTATCGCTTAAACCATCAGAGCAAATCAAAAAAAATACTATCTTCATCTATAGGAAAACGTTGTACATTAGGATGTAAACCTACTGAAACTGTGATACCCAAAGCTTGTACTAGATCACCCGATGCAATTAACCAAATTGCATCCTGATATAAGGAGTAACCTAATCTAACTTGACGAGTAGCGACATCATCATCCAAAGTGACTTGATGGCATCCAGTATTAGTAATCCAGTAGACTCGACTATCTCCTATATGTGTAATGTAAAGTTCATGGAGATGAGCCAGTGCCATAACCAGAGTAGTTCCCATCCGTTGACGACCATGGCGTTGTTCATGAGCATTGCGTACGCAAATCGCATCATTAGCAGCATAAGTAGACTCTTCTAGTTTTGTTGTTATTGTTAGAGGAACACCGTCTTCAGGAATCTTCTGTAACTCTTGACACAAAACATTGATTGCTAACTGGGAAGCTTCTTCACCCCTATCCTGACCACCTATACCATCACAAACAATCGCTATTGTCTTAGAGCTTGGTGCATAGCTGAACGCAGTTTGACTGGGCGGATAACAAGCATCTTCATTGTGAGAGCGGTTATGCCCTGTATCTGTAGCAGTAGTAATATAAATTTTCCGTTCTTGCCATTGCCCTACTTCTCTCAAAGCTTGATCTAATTGTGTTATTAGTAGATCAGCATTTTTTATTTCACCTGCGATCATTTGCTGACACAGTTGTTTCAAAAATTTTTGTACTAATGGATGAGCATTAATGACCCATTTCTGCCATAATCTACCTAAGTGTTCTAATGTCAAAGATTTTTTATCTAGCTGTAGCTCCACTAAACGGACTAATTGTCCTTCTACCCTGAGATTTTTTGGATTTAGTAAACTAGAACCTGCTTTTTGTACATTAAATGGTTGCCAAAGTTGAGCTATTTGCCACAACCAATTTAACTGTCGCATGGGTTTAGCATCTTTCCGTGGACTTATTGGCCCTCCTTCTAGAGGCCAAATTTTTGTTGTCCTTTTTTTCCTTTCTATTGACAAAAGTCCAAAAACTTGAGGAATATGAAGTCGATAGGGGAATAATTTCAAATATGGCTCTATTAAGCCTGGAATCTCTTCCAGCATTAGCGGCATTTTTTCAGGCTGAGTATCCAGCAATATCCTATTATGCTGAACTTGATAACGAGCTGCTATTATATCTCCTGGCCGATAGGCTTCGATCCCTCCACCCATAGCCCACAGATAGTGTTTTGGCATAGTGTTTGGCATCAGGGGTCTTTATCGGTTTCGGCCATTTACTTGATAAATTAAATTGATCTTGATTAGTTATGCTGGTTAAATTAGATTTAACTACTTGACTTTTCAGCATAATTCCAATATCTAAAAACACCAATTCCTACTTAGCAATAGTCTATATTTTCAGCTATTATACCCTTTTTCTCAACAGGTTTGATAGAATCAAAACTATTAATATCAAATGATAATTTGATTCCGCATAGCTGTAAATAATTTCTCACTCATAAAATTTAGTGTATTAGTCCCATAATTATATTTTTAAAGTTTTAAGGTTATTCATGTCCAAGTCTTCTGATTCTAGCGCCTCCAGTAATTTTAGCAATCAAGAAACAAATTACACTTAAGACGTTCTCATACCAAATCCGGTTATGACGCATATACATTTTCCCGCGTCCTCTATAACCCTCTTGCCTCTTGCCTCTTGCCTCTTGCCTCTTGCCTCTTAAGACCCCGCCCGTAAGGGCGGGGTTTAAATAAACCTCCTATCTAGACCAGATTTAGTATCATGGACTATATTACAAAATGACTAATCTTGAGATTTAGGCTTTAGTTGAAACTCTAGAACAGTTTTTTTCTGGTGCTTGGAACCAATTTATACCCAATCGTCAAGTGTCTTTGAAGCAATTTTTACAACATCTTCAGAGTAAAAAGGTGTAGAGTTGAAGATTATATAAATTCCTGGGTTAACTAAGGTTTAAGGAGAATAACCTACCATTAGGTTAGAAAATTTGGATAAATACTTGCTACACATCATAAATTAGGACTAGGGGAGTGTGATGATAACTACTTGCTATTTTTATCAATCATTAAGTTAATTATTAACTGTTTTAGCATTAAGTTTAGCTAGCACCAATATTTTTTTCCTTCTTAGTACTAGGCGTTTTGCTGTTCATGTCACGGAGGGTTTGATGTGGCGAGATGAGGAAAACAACATCTTTCCACATCAAAGGTGGTGGGTTTGTAGGCGCCCTGAAGTTTCCCTTGGGTATCCTCCACCATAGACTTGATAATTGATAACTGATATTATGTTCGGCTGAATACTTATAGAACCCATTTGGTATCTTTTTCAATAAAAGGCGTTGCTTAGTAGGGGGATGAATTAGGCATCAGGACTTAGGAAATTTTCCCAGACTAGGGTTGCCTAAGCAAACAAATTCATCCCATAATTAACCAACGCCTCAACAAAATTTGACCTTTTCAGTAGCTAGTATATCGAACAATTTAAGTCCAGGATTAAGTGTTTGGGAACCACTTCTTTCCATGATGATGAAAGCAAGAAACTGTAAGGCTTATGGTTAGGTAACGAGAACCCAAATGAGTTCTATAGAACCTATTTGACATCTATGCGATCGCCACTCAATTATCATAACTTACGCATTGACTCTATATATAGCGTATAAGTTGGTCAACATTCGGAAACTTGCTAATATAGATAGTGCTGTTGCGTAAGTCCTATTATATTCCTTAAAGGCATGCTTGCAAAGGGCAAGAGGCAAGAGGGACAGGGTTTGGTGGTGAGATGCCAAAATGCTCACCATTAGCTAGAAACAATACAGTGATAGAATCAACCCGTTTCTTTTGCTTGTTGCCTTTTAGAGCTTTTGGCTTCACTAAATGGATTTGACAAAGATATCAACTCCCTTCGAGAGAGGCAAGAGGGAACAGGCATGTCAGCAAAAGTACTGCTAGAAGAGGATTCCTTGTCCCCCACTAGATTTTTTCAATTACTGGTGTGCCTTTTTGCGCTTCGCAGAGCTGCCGCTAAATGCGCTTCGCAAATATGAAATGGTGGGGGATTGAACCCACCATCGGCCGTCCGTTTTGCAAGTATGCCTCTCGAGGCTACCCATTCCCTAGGCCAGAGGCTGTGTGCGTCACTAAAGTCCGCACCTTGTAAGCCCAGTCCTGTCGTTGACGCGGGATCTCGGCGCTTTTTGCCGACATGCCTTTAAATGGATTCTATACACAGAGGGTGATATCAACTAATATCACTACTTCTACAGGACTACCAGAGAATCTAACACTTAAAACATCAGAGGTTCTAAGAGCAAAGTAGTCTGATCAGATTTAATGTTTTTGACATGATTATTTAGCTTCCGCATTCACATCTACTCTAGGTAGTCCTAGACTATAGTTATTAACACGACTACCAAGATTGTAGCTAATTTGACCAGATTGTAGTAAGGAGCGTACAAAATGCTCTAAATCCGAACCTATACGACGTAGGTTATATTCAGTTAAGTCCTCTCCATCGGAAGATTTTACCAGCTCATTAAACTTTCGGTAAACCTGCTGCACAGCACCATCATTCCAGAGAAGTTCACTGTCAGGATCAATATCTAGGGTCAACACCTTATCGTCAGGAACAAGTTCATTGTTCTCTATTTTTCCAGCAAAAATACGAATATGTCTAGTTGTTGATTTTAATAACATTGGTAATTTTCCCTGTGTGACATTTGTTAAATTCTATGGTAATTCTTGAAGCAGCACATTCCCCAACTCCCTCACAAGAATTGTCCACTCACCTACATGCTGGGAAGAAATTGTGGGCGTTTAATTTTTTACTGGAACAGGAATTATGGAGATAATCCTCTGGTATCAAGTTTGTAGTCCCTTAGCCAATTCTACAAAGATGTCTTCTACAAAAAGCACCTAAATAAGTACGATTGAAAATAGACCAAGCTACGGAAGCATTCAGTAGAATGGGTAAATATGAGTTTTGTTTTAAATTTATACGTTTTTTATCGAAAAAAATCACTCATCATAACTGCCTTACCCTCGTAATTCAAGAAACTAGCGATCGCCTAAATTACTATAAAATATTAATTCCATTCTGGACCCATCAACTTACCTTTTAATTGCCACCTACCTAATTTAGGGTCATTAACTTCTAACAACCCACTATACAATTTTTGCTTCGCATACGGACTCTCCAAAACTTGCCATTTTTCTAAAATCCTTTTTTCCCCATTAATCATAGCATCCCCAATACCACCATCCTGCTGATAAGTCATCACTATATAGTCGCCAGCTAAACTCAGATAACTCAAATGTCCCTGACTTTTCCATTCACTGTCATCAATTTTAGTTTGATCCAATGCCTGCTTCAAGCTCTCAAAATCTCCAAAATCAGCTACTCTTGCTACATCAGTCACCCAAGCAGTTTTTCTTCCCTTGGCAACCATTGCTTGGTAATCCTGATACTTCTCAGAAATTGGTAGTTGTAAACTGACTTCATCTGCCCAAAGCCTGGCACATAGCCAAATATTTTCAATCCGCCAAATATACCAATTTTTATATTTTTGAGGTTTTCCGTAACGCTTTGGCAAGACTAAATGCGATCGCGGAGGGACTCCTGCCTGCAAATCCTGCTCATTGAGAATTAACTGAAAAATTGCTGCCCCTCTTTCCTGAACATATTGATCGCCAGGGCTACGGCCAGTTGCTTGTGGTCCATGATAAGTACCAGCTAAACTTACTACAGCATTATTCAAGCCATTAGGGTCACGTACCACTAACTTATAAGTAGCATATTGTGCTCTAATTGTACCCTCTACTTGATAAGTACGAGCCGGCTCTAATAAAGTTCCTAAACTATAATCCTCAGTTATATAGAAAGTTTCCCACAAGCGGTCTCCTTTAGAGTAGCTATAGTAAGCTGGATGACTTGCTTGTAATTGAAATGGTAAAGGTACTTGTTTACGAGCTAGTTTTTGTAGATGTTCCGGAGGACGATATGTACTGAGAGCTGCTGGTAATGCTAACCTAGTATAACTATCATTCATCTTTTCTACAACTTCAGTACTATCTCCCCACCACATCCATGCGACTGTGCTTAATCCACTATTCCAGGTATTACGATCAAAACCTCGACTTTCAGCACCTCCGGCAGTTCCCCAACTGAGTCTTAATGCCATATTAGTTGCATACCAATCTAGCAAACCTTTGGCCAGTTCTTTTAACTCTGGGTTACGAGAAAAATCATAGAGATTGAGTAATCCACCAATACTATATCCGTAGTAAGTTGAAGAATGAAATTCTCCTTGCCCAATAGTTAAAAATCTATTTAGCTCAGATCGTAACCATGCCTCATTTGTAGCTTCACTAGCCGGATCTTCTACAGAAAAACCACTCCCATCCATCAACGCCAAACCAGATGCTCGTTGCATAAACATATGGTTTTCTGTTCCAGTTTCTATCCACTCTAAGACTTTTGGTAGTTGTAGTTGATTTTGGTAAGATTTTAATACTTCCAATGGCATTTTGTCTCGAAACAAAAAGAAAATTCGTACATCTAAATAACTACGGAAGTGATAAATATCTGGTCTCTCTTTATCTAGTTGCAGCCAGATTTCCCAGTTTTTTCCCTGATCGTAAAGTTTTCCTGCTGCTTCACCTTCTAAACTTAATCTAGCTAAAATAACTGGCAGTAAATACTTATGAGGAGCGCCAATATTTCTTTTTCTCCACCAATTATCCAATGCCTCTAAGTCTATAGCTGCTAATTTATGACGAATTGCTAAACTTCGAGCTTGAAACTGACTTTCTTGTTCTCTACTAATTTTTGATGGAAATACAGTAGTTTTTTTTTGGTTTTCTGCTTCTGGAGTTCTGTTATTTTTTTGACATCCAGATATTATAAAATTTAATAGTGTACTGGTAACTATCACCAGAAAAATATAGTGTTTTAGCTGATACATCATAGGGCTTTTCAGGGGTTAAAATCATTTTATATTTATTCTGAACTCTAGATTTAAACATAATATTTCCAGCAATATTATACCAAATTTTTTTAGAAAAAAGTAGTTTTGCTAATTCCTTCTAAGTTTTTGTGTATTCGGCATTACCCTCATCATACTATCTATTACCAATCTCTGGGTTTAGTATTCTATAATAAATATCTCATAATACACCATTCATTAAGTCAATATTAAGATATTTATGATACTTTTAATTTTCATGAATTTAGCAGACTATCTCTGAAATAAAATCTTTTTTGGGCTGACTATCTTAAATCAGAGTAGAACTATCAAAAGGGTGATTTTTATCAATAATTTATAAAAATAAACAGTATTAATTACTCGGCCATTATGCTTAATTTAGATAAGGAGTCACATATTCTGAAATTTCAAAATATGTATTTTTTGTATAGACTGCTTATTTCAAGTATATATTTAGAAAAAAGTTATCAAACTCACTAATATAATTTTTTCTGTTTTGACTTGGTTATAAAAAAATTATAATCCTCAATATTTAGACTCAATAATGTTATTACAGGAAAATTAAGTAGGCAGAATTAAATGCAGAATAACTCAAGCAAGTAAATGTATCCAAACTATTCTGACTCCTTGGCTCAAAAATTAACTTTATTTATCAAGAAAGAATTCAATCGATTGGAGCCAGAATTCATGTGGGAAATTATGTGAACTTCCGGATGTAGCTGGCTTGGTGGTCAGGAGTATAAATGGGTATAATATAAGCTCCCTACCAAAATTTTCAATCTTGTGTGATCCTCAATTGATGGCATCTAGGATCATAAGGTAAAAAAATTGGAGTTTGAGGCAACAGCTCATCTGGTATCCAGAAAAAGCATAATGTGCATCACCAACATTAAAAATATTGTAAATAATCTGATCAAAATCACTAACTTGAAAGATACATATCATTTGGCACAAAGCCACCCATCACTGTGATTTATTGTGAGTTAAAGAATACTAAAGATAGTGAGTTAAATTAAATGTTATGGACTATCAAGAACTTTTCCCAAAAGCAATGATTTCAGAGCTAGTATTCCAAGCTTATAGAAGTGGTATACTGACTCAAGAGAATAAAAAACAACTGAGAAATTTATTTTTGCAGCAGATTCTGACTCAAGAAGATATAACAGCTATTAATCGATTAATTCATGCAATTCGCCGTGGATGGCTCAGGATAGCAAATTATTGATGACTTTATGATTCTTCTTGATTAATAAAAAAGTTTGGTCTTTCCTCTTCCTTCTTTCTTTTATTCACAATACTCTGGGCAAATGAGCAAATAAATTTATAACATTTTTTACTTGAATAGACGCAGTAAATTTACCATAACTATCTTGATCATAAATTGCTTTAAACCTAAATCTCTCTACTATAACTAAATAAAAGATGCTATAAAATATCACATAAAGTCATCTTAACTTAATTAGATCAATTACCAAAAACTTGGCTTTAATTGCATTTTCTATTTCTACCATACTATTTGCTGGAGTGAATGCTTGGTCTTGACTAACTTGTGATCTTTTCATCGTTATTTTTCCCAGCTTCCCAGCATAGCATTACTTTTTCAAAATGATCTGATACCAATTACCAAAAACTTTGCTATATTTGGATTTGTTATTTCTCAATCAGGAATTACGCATTTTTTAGTTGTCAACACTATTTATAGAGTAGTGTTCTAGTTTCAATCTACTACATATAGTGTT
>JAJEAQ010000087.1 GCA_022822685.1 Trichodesmium sp. jk18x7bins.61 | reverse complement strand
GCAATACCTCTAGAATTGGGCCACTAGACGGCATCCCTTTCAAGTGGCGACATGAAAGCTCCGACAGGAGTCGCCTACAAAGGAAAAACTGCTGGGAAAAAGGTTCTAAATATGTTTCATGTAGCTTTAGCTAAAACTGGTGGCCAAAGAACCAAACTGGAAAGGCCCGATTTGTGGAGATCGCCTATTCAATGGGGAGGAAATGGAAACCCATCATATAATACCTGTGAAGGAAGGAGGAACTGAAGACAAGGAGAATCTGAGCTATATGCACAGAGGGTGTCATATTCATGTCGGCGACAGGCTCAACAGGTACATTCAAAACCAAGAATTGTTGAGCTGTTTGTAAGGCTTGAGCCGTGTGATGGGTAACTGTCACCCACGGTTCAAAGGGGAGGGGAGAGGAGTAATCCTCATTCAGGTCGCCTGTCGCGCGACCTGAAAGCTCCGACTCTTGTCGGCCACCTGACCCGATTAATAGGGAAGAAGAATAAGAAACCTGAAAAAATTATAGTCTTGAGTGATCCAGCCGTTTAAACGGCTGGCTGATGAGGGTTTTAGCTAGGGTGAATGTGCTATAAGATAAGATATACAGTGCCATTGCTAACTTTTATAGTTAAGATATAACTCCTGCTATACTGAAACAACGGATTTTTTCAACAGTAGTATGACAAGTTAATGGCAAATAGCCTACCACAGGAGGTATTCCTCACTGGCAAGGCCTGAAAAAAATCATAGTAAATCTACAAATAGATTCTTCTATAAAGCCTCTAAGAGTTTGTCAAAGCGTTGAGCCTGTCGCCGACATGAATGGCATTCTTGTGAAAAATGTGGCCAAGACTAGACTGTGACAATAACTCAGCACTCCTAATCCAGAAAATAGGATTGTTATCTACACAGAGGGAGGGCATCACCTCTGTCAAAACCGCAATCGATCATATGTCGGTTGAGCCTGTCGGCTCCCTGTTCATGTCGGCAGCCGAAAAGAAGAATCCCGCGCTGTCGCTTACGCTCTGCGTCGGGAGTATGTCAATTCTGAAATATCATAGTCAAGCTAAATTGGGAAAGAAAAAATATGGCGGATATATCTGCAAAGGATGTTAAAAACTTGCGTGATCAAACAGGCGCAGGAATGATGGACTGTAAAAAAGCCCTCAAAGAAACTAATGGTGATATTAATAAAGCTATGGAGTGGCTTAGAAAAAAAGGCATCGCTTCTGCATCAAAAAAAGCTGGTAGACTAGCAGCAGAGGGATTAGTCGATAGCTATATCCATACCGGAGGCCGAATTGGTGTTTTAGTAGAAGTAAACTGTGAAACTGATTTTGTGGCTCGACGTAAAGAATTCCAGACATTAGTGAGAGATATTGCTATGCAAATAGCAGCCTGTCCACAGGTAGAATATGTATCAGTTGATGATATTCCTGCTAAATTTGTGGAGAATGAAAAATCTATAGAAATGGGTAGAGAGGATATTAGTGATAAACAGGAAGATATTAGGGAAAAAATAGTTCAAGGACGGATAAAGAAGCGCTTAAAAGAATTAACTTTAATCGATCAGCCTTATATAAAAGACCAAAATAAGACGGTGGAAGAGTTGATTAAAGAAAGGATTGCTCAGTTAGGAGAAAATATTAAAGTCCGCCGTTTTACACGATTTGTTTTGGGAGAGGGTATTGATAAACAAGAAAGTAATTTTGCTGAAGAAGTAGCCGCACAAACTGCTCAGAAAGACAAGAATAGTTAAAACTATTAAAATTTGCAGATAAGAACAAGGAAGAAGATAAATTAAAAAGGGGGATTTTAATTCAATCTTCCACAAACTCCCTATATTAAATCTGTTATGCCTAGTGGGGTTGGCGAGACAGTTTTTTCAGCTTTTCCTATTTTTTATCTGAGCAGTAATCGCCTATCTAGAGCCTCCAAGAGAACTGCGACTATAACCGTTAGGTTTAGTTGTATGGTGAATTGGAGGTGGGGCGGTATTGCTTTGTGAGATAAGTAATAATATTATTGATTATTAAATTATTAGTTAGACTAAGCTACTGGTAGTCAGCCAGAAAGTCACGCCCTTGCCATGAATTAACAGGTTCTCGTTAGAACAATAAATCACCACTGTTGGGTAGTGAGTCTGGGAATCGAAAGTTAAGGTATTCGTACCTGAAAATCGAATGCAGCATTCGTGAAATAGATTCTGAGCAATCGTCAACAATAATCTTTGATTTGGTATTAGAGGTTCAATGTAATTTTTAGCTTCCCCCGGGAGAAGCCCCACGGTGTTTTCGACACCTCGCCACATGAAATGCTACGCAACATGAAAAGCGTTTCGGCGATCGCCGACATGAATGGGTCGCAGTCCGTCAGGAAAGCTCCGACCGAATGAGGCAAGCGATAGCCCCACCATGGTTTGTGGCGCCTACTGTGGGTCAGTGGTTCCGCACACAGCCCCTCATGAATACAAAAGAACAGCTTCACTTAGTTGAGAAGATGATGCACTTGACTACTACTAATCAATCAAAACATTCATATTTTCAATCAGTTGTTCTATCTTGCTTATTTCTTATTCGTGCCAGCAAAGCTTGATGAAAAATGTTATACAAAGTCTGTTGATTTTTAATTTTTAGTTAGTATTAGGGAAGATAGTTAGGTATGGTAAGAGCAATAAAAAAGATAGAAGAAGACTTGAAAGAAATTACAGAAGCGATCGCAGAAATTGCCCAGGAAATTTATGGCACATATCAAGGTTATTTAAAAGCTTTGGGGCAAGGCATGCGCCAACAATTAATTTTTGCTAGTTATCATATATGTACTCAAGCATATCCAGAAGCTTTTCTGAATTTATCATTTTCTCAGCGACAAAAAATGCAGGAAGAGTTACAAGAAATAGCAAATTCAGCAGTTCAAGAATTGCAAGAATTATTGCAGCAAAATCCAGAGGCTCAGGAAAAGTTAGAAGTAACATCACAAAAAGAATCGATGCTCACTGTTCTAGATGAAAAAAACCAGGAAAAGCCAGAACTAACATCCAAACTCAATCAGCATAAGAAAAGAATCAAATTTGACTCTTCTGTATTATCTACAATTCAAATCTCCTCAGAGATTAACGATAATGGAAAACAAAAAGTATCATCTCAAATAGAAGATAGCCTCAATAGAGCTGAAGCAGAAAATGTAGAAAATGCCCAAGATAAAGTTATTAATAAATTGGAGAATATAGATGCAATAATATCTTGGCAAGAAAATCTAGAAAAGCAAATACCTGAAAACCTCAAAAAATATTCTCACCGGGCAAACTGCATACTCCAGAAAGCTAAAATACTACCCCAAAAAATACCAGAAAAAGTTTTGGAAGCTGGAACAAAAATCGAGTCTGGTGATACTCCTGTAGGTGGGCTACCTAATTTATTAAATTTGTTGATTGAAGCAGAAAATCCGGCAGCAGAAAAAGATTCTCAGGATACCCGCATCATTGCAGTAAATATGCGGTTATCTGAAATAGAATTTACTGATGTTAATGTGACTGCCTGGCGTAATAAAATCCGTAGCCTTTTAGGAAAACTTAGTCAATTGCAACGAGAATTCCGTAAAAAGCAATATGAACGAGCTGTACTAGAAGCAGAGTCTGCATGGCGTTCTAGTTGGTATGAAAGATAACCCAAAAGCACGGGATTTACCAGAAAAAAATATCTATCTTGTGGGGTGAGCATCCTGCTTGCCGGAAGATGACATTTTTCTCTTCTGCCCTCATATAATTCGCAATTTGATTTGGACTACCCTAGTTCGACTATATT
>JAJEAQ010000258.1 GCA_022822685.1 Trichodesmium sp. jk18x7bins.61 | reverse complement strand
CTCAGTGGGCAAGTGAATATGTATCGAGATCAACCAGAAATTATCCTCAAAAGTATACAACAATTATCAGATTTTCCAGAAAGTCGAGCTAGTGATAGTTATTCCAAATCACAGTAGGGCTATTTCCTCGCTCTGAGAACCTTTGGCTAACAGCCAGACAATCTGCACTGAGAGCGTTCTACCACATCAGTAGCCCCTCGGCTCAAGCTTCTCCATTTCTGCCACAGAAATATGCTCTTTGATACTCAGAGGTTTTCTCATTGCTTGAATGCCTACTCATTGCTGGTTGCATCTAGTATATAAATATATAAACGGATTCTCTATAAAATTATCACACATCAGATGTTACCTAAATATCAACACCAGTTGATCGAATCAACTGGCTGGATTAAACATCCTGATGTCAGAATTGAGCTAGTAGGAGTCATACCCAATCACAATTGGTACAAAGCGATGAATTGTCAGGATTTCTCTCATTCACTTCATAGCTCCAAAAGTTAAAACCGCCATCAGTAATATTTCGGTATAGGAAATTACTTGAAAATCACCTTTTTAATCAAATTAACCTTATTTTTGTAGGGAGCGTATCGAATGCTCAAATCAAACCATAATCCCTTGTTCAAAACACTTTTATAATGAGAAAAAGTATTAAAGCTAGCCTTACCGTGATAGCTACCAATACCACTATTTCCCACACCTCCAAATGGTAAAGATGTCACGGCAAATTGTACAACAGTATCATTAATACAAACATTACCAGAAGAAGTTTCTCTTAAAACTCGCCGTTGATTGTCTTTATTTATAGAAAAAAAGTAAAGCGCTAGGGGTTTAGGACGAGAATTAACTAGAGCGATCGCCTCGCTTAAATCACTATATTCTAATACTGGCAAAATCGGTCCGAAAATTTCCTCTTGCATGATGGGTGAATCCCAAGAAATGCCCTCAATAACCGTGGGGGCGATGTAGCGATCGCCAGGCTGACTTTCACCACCAACAACTATTTTTCCATCTTTAAGTAAGTCAGTTAATCTGCTAAATTGTTGCTCATTGATAATGCGACAATAATCTGGGCTACTAGCAGGATTTTCACCATAGAATTCATAAATATATTGTTTAATTTTCTCTAACAAATCTGATTTAACTGCTTGATTTACCAACAAGTAATCAGGGGCGACACAAGTTTGACCAGCATTAATAAATTTCCCCCAAGTAATACGTTTAGCAGTATATTCCAACTGAATATCAGACTCTACAATACAGGGACTTTTCCCCCCTAATTCTAATGTCACAGGTGTCATATTTTTGGCAGCAGCTTCTATGACTATTTTGCCTACTCTTGTACCCCCAGTAAAAAAGATATAGTCAAATTTTTCTGTTAATAACTGTTGACTTATTTCCACTCCTCCTGTGATAGCAGCAACATAAGCAGGTTCAAAAGTATGAGCAATTAAATCAGCAACAACCTTAGATGTATTAGTAGCTATTTCTGAGGGTTTAACAATCGCACAATTTCCAGCTGCTATTGCTCCGAGTAAAGGAGATATTGCTAATTGAAATGGATAATTCCAAGGACTAATAATTAACACTACCCCTAAAGGTTCTGGATAAATTTTTGCTCCTGCAGGAAACTGTTCAATTGGAGTATCAACTTTTTTAGGCTTAGTCCAAGATTTGAGTTTTTTAATAGTATCACTTATCTCTGTCAAAAAACTCAGTTCAAAATAGGCTTCAAATTTTGGTCGATTCAAATCTGCTTTGACAGCTGCAGTTATTTGTTCTTGATAATCTGAAACGGCCTGCTTTAAACGTTTTAGTTGTTCTATTCTAAAATCAACATTTTTTGTTTTTCCTGTAGCAAAAAATTGACGTTGTGCTTCTAAAATATCTCTGATTGATGATTGTTCTAAAAGTATAGTCTTTCTCCTCAAGTTTTAGTTGAAATAGTACTCAGTACTCATATCGTTTCTTGAACAATAGTGCAACTAACTACATCTTTCCCCCATCAAACAAAAAGCGCAGCATCTTCTGGCTTCCCCCTTTCCCAGGGGGACAAGAGGGGGATAGGGGGGATAAAAAAAGGGGACGCCAAGGGGATAAATAAGCTGATAGCTAGTTAAACATGTGTATAGCATTTGTTAAATTAGTCAAATACAGCTTTTCTTAATGAGTGTGAAGTAAACTTTTATTTGACTCCGACTTCTCAAAACCAGAAAATTTTGTAGTTCATCAATATGAGAACTACTATAAACAATTTCTTCTCACTCAAAAAGACAATACTATTCAACTTGATTAATACGCCGCAGATTCAAAATATCACTCATATTTTTAATCTGAGTACAACTCCGTTCAAATTGTTTGCGATCGCTCACTTCAATACATAGATTAATAATCGCTGGATTACCAGGATTTGTTTTGACTTGAGCATTTCTAACATTGACGTTATTATCCATCAAACGAGACAAAATATCCTTTAGTACACCCACCCTATCTATAACTTCAATACATATATTAACTGGATAAGTTTGAGGTCGCTCCTGATTTTCACTAGCGGGATTCCAACTCACAGGAACTAACCTTTCTCCCGGTACATTTTCTACATTAGGACAACCGTGGCGATGAATTGAAATACCATTCATACGAGTTACAGTGCCAATAATCGGCTCACCCGGAATTGGATTACAACAACGTGCGACATGATACATTAAACCCTCAATTCCAGCAATCGGGTGAGACTTATAGGAAGAAAAAGTGGGAGTGGCACGAGTTCTAATTACAGTAGATGCTTGTGCAGAATTTTCTGACCAAATATTTGAATTATTTTCAACCTGTGTGACTTCTCTAACTACATCTCGTAACCGATTCACTACTAAATTTAAAGTTATTTCTCTATAACCTAAACCTGCTAATAAGTCCTCTACGCTATGATAATTAAACTTCTCAGAAACAAGTTGCATTTGTTCAGACTTCAGTAAAGATTCAAAACTTTTTTTGCCAAATTCTGTTTCCAATAATTCTTTACCTCTCGCCACATTTTCTTCTCGATGCGATCGCTTATACCACTGACGAATCCTATTTCTAGCCCCACCAGTAACGACGAAATTTAGCCAATCTAAACTGGGATGACCGTTTTTCTGAGTCAAAATTTCAACAATATCACCATTTTTTAAAGGAGTATCCAAAGAAACCATTCGATCACTCACCTTAGCACCTGTACAATGATTTCCTACTTCGGTATGAATGCGATAAGCAAAATCCACTGGTGTAGAGCCATGCTTGAGAGAAATCACATCACCTTTTGGTGTAAATACATAAACATCTTCATAAAATAAATCACCCTTAACTGTTTCCAAATATTCCCGATCATCTTTTAAGTCACTTTGCCATTCTAATAATTGTCGTAACCAAGTAAACTTTTCATCTTCAGTAGTAATTTTAGTAGTACTTAAACCAGTTTCTTTGTATTTCCAATGAGCAGCTATGCCATACTCAGCAATATGGTGCATTTCTACTGTTCTAATTTGCACTTCTACTGGACGTCCTGTATTACCTATTACTCCTGTATGTAATGACTGATAACGATTAGGTTTGGGCAAACCAATATAGTCTTTAAATCTTCCTGGAATAGGTCGATAAGAATCGTGAATAATAGCCAAAGCCCGGTAGCAATCTTCCTTTTTTTTCACAATAATTCTCAGCCCTGCCAGATCGTATACTTCATGAAATTTTTTTTGCCTTAACTGCATTTTGTGGTAAATACCATAAAGATGTTTAGGACGACCACTAATGTCGTAGCATTCTATTCCTACTTGCTCTAATTTTTTTCTTAAAATATCCGTCATTTCTAAAAGCTTCGCTTCTCGATTCGCTCTTTTATCTGCTACCAATTCTTGAATTTCTCTATAAGCTGCTGGTTCAATATATTTAAAGGATAAATTTTCTAATTCCCACTTCAAACGACCAATACCTAAACGGTTTGCTAATGGGGCAAATATTTCTCTTGTTTCTAGTGAAATACTTAACTGTTTATGAGGAGGTAAGTACTCTAGAGTTCTCATGTTATGTAATCTGTCTGCCAGCTTCACAACAATCACCCTAATATCCTTAGCCATTGCCAAAAACATCCGGCGAAAATTTTCAGCTTGTAACTCTGTTTTACTAGAAAAATTAAATTTAGAAAGCTTAGTTACACCTTCTACTAATAGAGCTACCTCAGAGCCAAATTTTTTTTCTATTTCTGCAAGTGTTACACCCGTATCTTCAACAGTATCGTGTAGAAAACCAGCGGCAATCATAGCACTGTCGCCACCGAGATATTTTAATAATCCTGCTACAGCTACAGGATGACATATATAAGGTTCGCCAGACTTTCGATACTGGCCTTTATGAAACTCGTAGGCAAACTCAAATGCTTGACAAATTAATGCCGTATCTACTGAACAGCTAGTTATATTACCACTGCTACTCCTACTCTCTAGACATTCTTGTAACCAATCGGGAATTACACATGAAATTTGAGGTTTAGCTGTCAATATGTTCGTATTCATAGAAATTAGTTTAGTGATTAGGGTCTATAAAATTTTTAACTAATTTCACGAATAGATGAAATTAGTCATGTTCCTTGTTCTTCTTTAGAAGTAATTATAAATTCTATTTGATCAAAAGTTAATGTCAATATCAACTAGATTTTTACTTTAATAGTTCCAGCTTTTTTTTGTGATTTTTTGTGATTTTTTATACCTTTATTTTTCTAGATTTATTCTAAAAACTGTATCTCATAATCGTAATAACGTTCTCTTATCAAAAGAGGGCTTGCTTGAACGGGTAAGGTTGAGCCTGTCGCGCGACAGGCTCAATCAGGATTACTCCTGTTCCCTCCCCTTTGAACCGGGGGTGACAGTTTCCCATCACAGGGCTCAAGCCTTACAAACAGCTCAACAATCCAAGGTTTTTGAATGTACCTGTAGGCGACTCCTGTCGGAGCTTTCTGATGTAGCTTTAGCTACAACCCTTTTAGCTAAAGCTACATGAATAAGACACCCTCTGTGCATATAGCTCAGATTCTCCTTGTCTTCAGTTCCTCCTTCCTTCACAGGTATTATATGATGGGTTTCTATTTCTTCAGAGTTGAATCGGCTGTCTCTACAAATCGGGCCTTGACAGTTTTGTTCTTTGGCGATTTGTTGCCGACTCCAGTCGGAGCTTTCTGATGTAGCTTTAGCTAAAAAACGCTTTTAGCTAAAGCTCCCTGAAAGGGATGCCGTCAAGTCGCCCAACTATAGAGGTATTGCCATATCCTCTGACAGCTGAAGGTTTCTTGACTAATTACTCCTCTGTAGTAATTAGCCAAACCTCCTCAGAGGGGGTTGATTTCTCAATTGTTCTTGGGTGCTAGCTTTCATTTCTGATACTGCTCATTCTATCTTTTTACAGAAGGCTAGCACTTTTTCTGTTTAAGGTTTTCTCAATAATTGGCCTTTCTAGTGGGGAAGATTAAACCCTAAAAAGTTGAATCCCCGTCATTGATATGAACGATCCTGGTTTTCTCAGTACTGATTGAGAGTCCTGTTGTTGATAACTATTGTTTAATCTGGATTAATG
>JAJEAQ010000165.1 GCA_022822685.1 Trichodesmium sp. jk18x7bins.61 | reverse complement strand
CCATGGCAGAAAAAGTCCAACACAATACAATAGGAGCAAAGCAATGTATAGCTATCAACTGCCTCAGAAAACTATACCTACTTATCAATATTCAGTACCTAAAAATCATCATATTGTTACGACTAGGAGTTATGCTCCCTTATCTTCTGTTGTGCAAAGAGCGCAGACTGAGCCAAATAGCATGAGTGGAGAAGAATGGCAACAGCTAGAAAGTGGGATTGGCACAAGGGCAGTTAAGGAGATTAGGGCAGGAAAGAAAACTCCATGGGTGCCGGAATTCAGAAGCATATCGACTCAACTATGGGGAAGTTCACAACAGGCTAAGTCAGTACAGTTGACAGGTAAGAAAGGAGATAAGCAAAGGCAATTAGAAGAGAACAAAGACTCGATTATAGAATGGATCAGCCAAGGCTTAAGCGATTCTGAAGTATCTAAACAGCTTGAAGAGAAGGGAGTTTTTGTAAGCGCAGGAACAGTAAGAAATTTTCGTCTGGAAAAATTGGGATGGGAATCTAATAGGTATGCAAATCCGAAGCAAAAGCAATTAGAACAGAACAAAGACTCGATTATAGGATGGTTCAACCAAGGCTAAGGCGATTCTGAAGTATCTAAAAAGCTTGGAGATAGGGGAGTTTTTGTAAGCGCAACAACAGTAAGAAATTTTCGTCTGGAAAAATTGGGATGGGAATCTAGTAAGTATGTAAAACCGAAGCAAAGGCTATTAGAAGAGAACAAAGACTCGATTATAGGATGGTTCAACGAAGGCTTAAGCGATCCTGAAATATCTGAACGGCTTGGAGAGAAGGGAACTCCTGTAGACAGAAAGGCAATAAAGAGATTTATTGAGGCTCAACACACAACTATACCTGTGGCGCCATCGAATTCGGCTCAATCCCAGTTCTTTCAGTCACAGATGAGTGGATATCAAAACACTTCATACCCGCCATCGACTCAACACACAGCTATGCCTGCGACTGCATCAACTTCTAATCAATCCCAACAGTTGACAAATGATAGAGAACTATTAGAACAGAACAGAGAATCGATATTCAACATGGCAGGAGGTGGCCTTATGCCTGTTCAAATCTCTCAGCAACTCATGCAAATGAAAGGAATTGTTCTATCCTCAAAGCAAATAGAAGATTTTTTAACAACTGGCTCCCAGTTCCCCCCCCCATCTCTAAATATATCTTACCCAAACCAAGCCCAGCCATGGGCTCCACACATGGATACGTCATGGATGGCGCCATCAACTGGTATTCCATCCCAAACATTGCCTCCACAACAGACGCCTGGATATCCACCCGTCTCACAGCCGTCATCGGCTCCATACATGGCTATGCCTGGGGCTGTATTGAATTCTGCTGAACCCCAGTTCCCCCCCCCATTTCTGGATATATCTTACCCAAACCAAGCCCAGTCATGGGCTCCACACATGGATCCGTCATGGATGGCGCAATCAATTAGTATTCCACCCCAAACATTGTCTCCACAACAGATCTATGAAGATCCAACCTCCTCTACCCTAGGGATGACATCAACTGATACTCCATCTCAAACAGGAGCACTACAGACAGGTATGCATGGGATATCACGGAATAGAAAGCGAACTCTTGGAACAGAAATAGATCCCAATCCCCATACTAAAAATCCAAGACGCTCGCCTAGTACTTCTCAAATAATTGAATCTATTAAATCCGAGTTATCTAAGTCAAACAAGGAATGGGAAGATTTCCAAAATTTTATTCTAATAACCATAAGCGAACTTGACGATACTGGAACAGATCGTGTTCAGATAATCAAAAAAGACTTAAAAGAAATCTTCGGTTTCAATATAACTGATGAACAACTGGAGACTTATTTAAATACAGAACTAGCGTGGAATTCTCAAGAAGAATTTAAAAAAGTTAAAGAAGAATTTAAAAAAGCTAAAGAAGAATCTAAAAAACAGAAGTCTGCTGCTCAAAACCCTAGTCCCCCTACATAGTACATCAACAGCCGTTTCTGCAGTATGAGAAAGTTTAGCTATGACTTGAGCGAGGCTAAATCTTCTTTTTCTTTTACCGCCAGAGCAGATCCCTAGTCAATTTTGAGGCTGGTTAACTTTTGTGCAACCATCAGAAAGTCAGCAAATCTCTGGCTCTAACTATTGCTTTCCTGACTCTCTTCAACAACTTCACAAATCTGCTTATCTACATAATCATCATCTACATTGCGAGTGATTAATTCAGCCAAAATTCCTAAAGATATTAACTGTACAGACAGAATCATACACAAAATTCCAAAGAAAAATAAAGGACGAGTACCTATAGGTCTAATTTCCATAAACCACAGTACCGTTAAATACCCTAAAGATGTCATTCCCAAAACACCAAACAATAACCCTAAACTCCCAAATAAATGTCCTGGTTTATGTAAATAGTGGGTAGTTGCTAAAACAGTTAATAAATCAATAAACCCACGAGTATAACGTTCTAAACCATACTTAGATTTTCCCTGTTTCCGTCGATGATGTCTGACAACAACTTCAGTAATTTTAAATCCTAAACTATGGGCTAATACAGGAATATATCTGTGTAATTCTCCATAGACTTTAATACAGTCTAATACTTCTTTTTTATAAGCTTTTAATCCACAATTAAAATCATGCAACTTGACTCCTGTTAAAATTGATGTTACTCCATTAAATAATTTTGATGGTAAAGTTTTAGAAATCGGATCATTACGATGTTTGCGCCATCCAGAAACTAAATCATATCCTGATTCTAATTTTTCTAAAAATTTGGGTATTTCTGTTGGATCATCTTGTAAGTCAGCATCGAGGGTAAAAATAATACTTCCTGTAGCTTTTTTAAATCCAGCAGATAGGGCAGAAGATTTACCAAAATTTCTTCTGAGTCTAATTCCTTTGATTTTCTGGGGGTATTTTTTGATGAATTGATTAATTTCTATCCAAGAGCGATCGCTACTACCATCATCCACGAATATGACTTCATAACTATCAATTTCTACTAAATTCATCACCTCCAAAATCCGATCAAACAAGGCTTTGATTGTGGCGGCTTCGTTATAAACTGGTATGACAAAACTGAGATACTTACTATTCAAGGTTAAATCCTAATTATCAAAACTATGTTGATTTGTTAAAGCTATCCAATCTTGACGATTTTTTAATTTTACATAGGCTGTTAAAATATCACCTGATGAGGCTTGAATATATCCTTTCCAACCTGATAATTCATACTCAGCTCCCAGTAATTCTGCTACGTCAACACGAGAAAAGCCAGCCATACCAAAACCTCTTACTACATTTTTTTGATTCAGGATAGCAATACATTTAATTTCATTATGATGAGCAATATTGTCTTGATTTTTGACTGAATTAATTACCCATCCATTGACTCTGGCTGTAGTTGGAGAAAATTTAGTAATCGGATCAAAATATCCATGCAAATTTTCTGGGGGTTTGAGAGTTAAGTAATTAGAGTCGATTTGTTCATCTAAATTAGCGCAAAAATTATCCTTTGTTAGATCTCGATGGAAGGGTACTAAACCATCAGCTTTTAAAGCATCAACTAATCCTAAAAAAGCAGCTGGCCTATTGCCTACCTTTTCCCGAATTAAAACTGGATCGTAAATACCAAGTTGTACAGATAATGCTACTAATGGTTGATAGGTTGCCCGATGAGCATTCTCTTTAAAAGTTTCCGTTCCGACTCGATACATGAAAATAATTAAAACTGTCAAAACTGCCACTAATGGAGTTATAAAATACCACTGTTTTCTGGGAATGAGTTGCTGTTTTTGTAACCATAAGAAAAAAATAATAACTAGACTTAACCAAAATAGGGCGGGTAGAGTCGCATAACGAGAAGCGTACGCTTGTTCTACTCCAAATCCAGAACGACTAACAGCAGCCATTAAAGCTGTGCCAAAAATATAAATTATGATTGATAGCCATGGCAACCAGTCTTGAGGATAAGATGAAAATAACCAATAAATTATACATATTGTTGCTAGACTTAGCCCTACCCAACCTATTGTGGCAGCTACAGAAATATTATGATTAAAGATTGCTCCGAGATAAATGGGAATATAGGCAACTGTATCAATTAAATTCAGCTTGGATAATGAGGGATGGTGAGAGGGAGTTTTATAGGTTAAAAAATAAGTTCCCAGGATTAAAATAGAAAAAATCATGTAAGAGAGAGTAAACTTTTTCGGCAGTTTATATAAGATGGAAACAGCACATAATATTGGCCAAACCCCTAAAGCTGTTGTATAACTAAGACATCCTAAAATCCCAAAAGTTATACTGGCGATCGCCCATTTTTTTTCTGGAAAAACCACTAATTTATGTACACAAAAAATTGAGGCGATCGCGAATAAGTTAGCAATTATCCAATGTACCCCACTATATCCACGCATCCAGTTATGAGCTGCCGCCGGAGTAAAGTTAAAAACTGAGATCAATAGAATTAATAATAAAAGTATAGAACGTTGTTTTTTGAGAGTATTGGGAACTAATACTACTAACAAAATTCCCTGAATACAAGCAAATAGAAATGTCGCAAAACACAAACCAATATTTGAACCTTTAGTAATCAAAATATTCAAGGCATAAATGAGTACAGGAATTAAAACAAAATGTTCATTAGCCAGAAATATCCAGTCAAAAATATTAGTGGATAATCCATCCATAGAATAGATATTTTTTATCATCCACCAATAGTCAAAGTTTAGTAATTCTCCGGCTTTTGATATTTGATAAAGCACATAGAAGGCAGGTATTAAAATAGAGATAGTGACTATAATTACAAACGTAATTTCTGGCGGTTTTTTCACTTAATCTAAACTGATGGGAGACAAATACGGCGATATTTTATATTATCCGGCGAGAATAGTGATACACGCTATAGTTTTAATGGCGCCCCATCCCAACTACGAACAAAAATTTTTTTATGCTTCTGAGCTATTCTATTTTCAAGGAACTAAACTTTTTAATGGTTTCGCGATCGCTTCAATGAGAATTTTTGGTTCCTGCTGGAAAAACATATGACTGCCAGGAAATTCATGTAAGGCAAAAGCACTATTAGTATGCTGCTCCCATCCAGACAACTGCTCGGAATTAACGGCTGTATCATTTGTGCCTCTAAAAGCAACAATCGGAAATTCTAAAGGTGCTTCAGAAGAATATATATATTTGTCATTGAGGGTGAAGTCAGCTCGCAAAATCGGTATAAATAATTCCATTAAGTCTTGGTTATGTAAGACTGTTTCAGAAGTGCCACCATACTCACACAATTTGGCAATCAAAATATCCCTTGGTGCTTCATAAAGTGGCTTATCAATGGGAATGTGAGGGGCGCGACGGCCAGATATAAATAAATATTTAGGATTTGGTAGCTTTTGGGCTCGCAGTTGGCGAGCGACTTCAAAACTAATTAACCCACCAAGACTATGCCCGAAAAACACAAAGGGATACTCTTCGACAAAAGGTTGCAAAGCTTGAGCTAGGGGAGGCAATAAATCTTCCCATCTATTAATGAGAGATTCTTTGATGCGAGTTTCCCTCCCTGGTAGTTGTATTGCACACACTTCAACAGTAGGTAGCAAGTATTTGTGCCAGAGGCGAAATAAGGAAGCACCAGCAGCACTAGGATGAAAACAGAATAGACGCAGTTGCAGTTGAGAACAAGGTTGAAAAATTTTTATCCAAGGAGAAGTAGTAGAAGTTTGATCCATAAAACTGGTTTATTGGTAGATTGTGTAGGTAGGGTTAAAGAATTAAACCC
>JAJEAQ010000387.1 GCA_022822685.1 Trichodesmium sp. jk18x7bins.61 | reverse complement strand
AGCGTGTCATATTCATGTAGGGAAGCTAATAGGGTTTTAGCTAAAGCTACATCAGAAAGCTCCGACAGGAGTCGCCTACAGGTACATTCAAAACCCAGAATTGTTGAGCTGTTTGTAAGGCTTGAGCCGTGTGATGGGAAACTGTCACCCACGTTTCAAATGGGAGGGGAGAGGAGTAATCCTTATTCATGTGGCGAGGTGCCTCAACCTTACCCGATACCAAAGATACTTGTCTTCCTAGTCACCTCAAGAAAAATTCTTTTAGCCACTAGACAAGTCTTTATTAGTACTATACAATAGTATATTGTCGCCAAGCAGCAACCTGATGTGGCCTTCCTGACCTAAGTTCAAAGTCCTCTCTATTTGCAGCACAGATTAAAGCGACCAAGTGTTTGAGGCTAGAGAACCTGAAAAAAGACAATAAATCAGTATATTTTCATTGTTCTGCTGCTAGGCAGTTGGTACTTGTATTCTCTGAGTCAAAAATCTTCCCTAAAATCCTTGATTTAACGGGAGATTGTCGATAGGAAATATGGAACGGATACTGAGTAGCTTGCTACTCAAGTCCAGGCGACAAAAAAAGCTTAAAAAAAAAATAGTTGGTCAATAGCGATCGTCATCAGAAAAAAAATTGATTGACGAAGTAATATGGCAGTGTCTAAGTATTAGAGCTTGTTTGTCAAACTGAGATTAAATTCTTGCGTATGGTTGGCTCTGGGGTCGATGTCTCTTGGTAATAAGACCTCGCCCTTCAGGGCGGGGTTTAAATAAAGAGTTTTAGTTTTCCGCCATAACCAACCATAATTAAAAACTATAGCTATCTTAATATTTACTTTACGAACAGTCTATCACATAAAATATTTAGACCAACTAAGCTGATGTTTTTCTACAAAGATAAATATTGTGATGCGATAGCATCATAAATTAACGATAACTTTTTGGGTGTTATGAGGAGGCTCAAAATGTGTAATTAGTTTTGCACAAGTAGAGATATATAGTAAAACCTATCCCCCAAAAAAATATTTTTATAGTGCAAAAATTAAGATAAAGGAGAGCGACAGTGGCAGTTGGTATCCTTGGCACAAAACTAGGCATGACACAAGTGTTTGAAGCTGAAACAGGAGCAGCAATTCCTGTGACAGTTGTACAAGCAGGTCCTTGTATAGTTACCCAGATCAAAACTGAACAAACAGATGGTTATACTGCAGTTCAAATCGGATATGGTGAAGCCAAAAATAAAACCCGTAAACTAAATACAAAAGAACCAAAAGAAGTTAATAAGTATTTGACTAACCCTGAACAAGGGCATCTAGTTAAATCAGGAGGTATTCCCTTACGTCATCTACGAGAATATAGAGTAGAAAATACAGGTAACTTTGAATTAGGTCAACAAATAAAAGTTGATTTATTTGAACCAGGTCAACTGGTTGATGTGACAGGGAAAAGTATTGGTAAAGGCTTTGCCGGTTATCAAAAACGTCATAATTTTAGACGTGGACCAATGGCTCACGGTTCTAAAAACCATCGTTTGCCTGGCTCCACAGGTCCGGGAACAACTCCAGGGCGTGTTTATCCAGGCAAGAAAATGGCAGGGCAGTTAGGAAACGTGCGAGTGACTACTAAAAAACTGAAAGTAGTCAGAATAGATACTGACCGTAACTTAATACTAATTAAAGGCAGTCTTCCAGGAAAACCAGGTACATTAATCAGTATTGCTCCAGCCAATATAGTAGGTCAAAAATAAACAAACTTTCTCAGAAAAAGTGAGTTAAAGAAGAGAGAAAAGAAGATGGTTAATTGTGTCATAAAAAACTGGCAAGGTGAAGAAGTTGGGCAAGCAAGTCTCAATTTGCGAGTAGCTAAAGAAGAAAGTGCTGCACATATTGTGCACAGATCCCTAAGACTACAAATGGCAAATAACCGCCAGGGAACAGCTAGCACCAAAACTAGATCGGAAGTTAGAGGCGGAGGTCGTAAACCATGGCGACAAAAAGGAACAGGTAGAGCCAGAGCCGGTTCAATCCGTTCACCTCTATGGCGTGGTGGTGGTGTGATTTTTGGTCCGAAACCAAGAGACTACTCTCACAAAATGAATCGTAAGGAAAAACGTCTGGCACTGAGTACCGCTTTTCAAAGTCGCTCAGAAGACTTAATAGTTATAGAAGACTTTGGGGAAAAATTAACAAGACCAAAAACAAAAGAATTAGTGACAGCGATCGCCCGTTGGGGAGTAGAACCAGAAGCTAAAGTTCTCTTGGTATTGCCAGAAAAACAGGAAAATGTATATTTATCAGGTCGTAACGTTGCCAAGTTGAAAATCATCTTAGCTAACAATTTGAATATATACGATATTCTAGCGGCAGATAAAATCTTAGCGACTGCAACAGCAATTGAGAAAATCCAGGAGGCTTATGGGGATAAAAGTTGATTCAAGAGACTTAGTAGATCTAATAAAATGCCCAATTGTGACAGAAAAAGCTACTAGGTTAATGGAACTAAAACAATTCACATTTGATGTAGATCCCAGGGCAACCAAGCCCATGATTAAAGAAGCAATTGAGCAACTATTTGACGTCAAAGTCACAGGTATTAATACCCTAAATTTACCAAGAAAAAAACGTAGAGTTGGCAAATTTCTAGGTTTCAAACCTCGATATAAAAGAGCGATCGTAACTCTAGCAGATGGAGAGCCAATTAGGAAAGTTCTGTTCCCAGAACTCTAAAAAAACTCAGCTCCATATTCAAAAGTATTTAAGTTACATAGAGAATTAATTATGGGTATTCGTTCCTATCGACCCTATACTTCCAGTACACGAGAACATAGCGTCTCAGACTTCGCTGAGGTGACACGTGGGACACCAGAAAAATCCCTGGTGAAATACAAACACAGACGTAAAGGTCGTAACAACCGAGGTGTAATTACCTGTCGTCACCGAGGCGGAGGAAGTAAAAAGCTATATCGTATTATCGACTTCCATCGAAACAAGCATAATATTCCAGCTAAAGTAGCAGCAATTGAATACGACCCCAATCGTAACGCCAGAATAGCACTACTACATTATCAAGATGGAGAAAAACGCTATATATTGCATCCCATAGGATTAAAAGTAGGTGCATCAGTTGTCTCTGGAATTAACGCCCCACTTGAGATTGGCAACGCCCTACCTTTAAGTCAAATTCCTTTGGGTACAGATATTCATAACGTCGAACTTTGGCCAGGCAAAGGAGGACAAATAGTCCGCGCCGCTGGTGCGGTGGCTCAATTAGTAGCAAAAGAAGGTGAGTATGTAACACTTAAGCTCCCCTCTGGCGAACGACGTAAAGTCAGGGCAAGTTGCTATGCTACTCTTGGCCAAATAGGTAACATTGAAGCCAGAAATATTAGTTTAGGCAAAGCAGGCCGGACTCGTTGGCTAGGCAAAAGGCCAACCGTTAGAGGTAGTGTTATGAACCCAGTCGATCACCCTCATGGTGGTGGTGAGGGTAGGGCACCAGTCGGTAGAAGCGGTCCACTCACTCCTTGGGGTAAGCCAGCATTAGGTATGAAAACCCGCAAGAAGAAAAAACGGAGTGATGCTCTCATCGTACAACGTCGTCGTAAATCCTCTAAACGAGGTAAAGGTGGTCGGCAAAGCTAAAACTTGCGTGTGTGGTTGGTGTTCGGCATCAACTTTAATCATGCTCAAAGCCAGAAAGTTAAAACGACAAAAGCATTAATTGTATTAAATCAAGCATAAAATCGATTATGGCTCGCTCTTTAAAAAAAGGACCATTTGTGGCAGATCATCTGCTGAAAAAAGTAGAAGCTCTAAATGCTAAAAATCAAAAACAAGTAATAAAAACTTGGTCAAGAGCCTCAACCATTATCCCCGATATGGTAGGTCACACGATCGCAGTACACAACGGCCGTCAGCACGTGCCTGTATTCATATCCGATCAGATGGTAGGGCATAAATTAGGGGAATTTGCACCCACTAGGACATATCGGGGTCACGGTACAGATAAAAAGTCTAGAAGATAAATAAAAACTAGGGAGAGATTTATGCCTGTAGATACCAGCGCCGAAGTAAAAGCAATAGCCCGTTATATCCGAATGTCTCCTTTCAAAGTGCGACGCGTACTAGACCAAATTCGTGGCATTTCTTACCGGGAAGCATTGATCATACTTGAATTTATGCCATACCGAGCCTGTGATCCGATTCGGAAAGTATTGCGATCGGCAGCAGCAAATGCAGAACACAATGAAGGAATAGATCCTGAAACCTTAGTGGTATCCAAAGCTTTTGCAGACCCAGGGCCTGTATTACCACGATTTAGACCCCGCGCTCAGGGTCGTGCTTATAGGATTCGTAAGCCTACTTGTCACATTACAGTTGCAGTTGCGCCTTTAGTTGACTAAGTAAGAACAGGAATTTGATCAATTAGTTGAAACATTCATAAACAGTAATGGGACAAAAAATACATCCAATTGGTTTTAGACTAGGTGTCACCCAGGAGCATCGCTCTCGTTGGTATGCTGATGCTAGAAATTACCCATCCCTGTTGCAAGAAGATCACAAAATTCGTAAATACGTAAAGGAAACTCTTGCCAATGCAGGTATCTCTAAAATCAGGATCGAACGAAAAGCAGACCAAATTGACTTAGAAGTTAGCACAGCTAGACCAGGTGTAGTAGTCGGTAGAGGTGGTGCAGGAATTGACTCTTTGAGAGTAGGCTTACAGCAGCTTTTAGGTAGCAGCCGTCAAATCAGAATCAACGTTGTTGAAGTGACAAAAGTAGACGCTGATGCCATGCTCATAGCTGAATACATTGCTCAACAACTAGAGAAAAGGGTATCTTTTCGTCGAGTTGTACGTCAAGCGGTCACAAAAACTCAAAAAGCAGGAGTAGAAGGCATTAAAGTACAAGTCAGTGGCCGACTTAACGGAGCAGAAATTGCTCGTACCGAGGTGACAAGGGAAGGTAGTGTCCCCTTGCATACATTAAGAGCTGACATTGATTATGCCTACTGTACCGCTAAAACAATTTACGGCATCCAGGGTATTAAAGTTTGGATCTTCAAAGGAGAAATTATTCCAGGTCAAGAGGAAATTGCCAATGCTCAAGTAAACCAACCAAAACGCAGACAACAAAAACGTCGTCAGCAATATGAAGACAGGTCTAACGAAGGTTAACAAATCACTAGAAATACCAAATCAAGAAAGAAATAGCAGACCATGTTAAGTCCTAAAAGAACAAAATTCCGGAAACAGCAACGTGGGCGGATGAGAGGTCAAGCAAATAGTGGTAATACCATTTGCTTCGGGGAATTTGCCCTCCAAGCACTAGAGCCTTCCTGGATTACTTCCCGCCAAATAGAAGCCTCTCGACGTGCAATGACTCGTTACATCCGTAGGGGTGGGAAAATTTGGATTCGTATATTTCCAGATAAACCAATCACAATGCGAGCAGCAGAAACCCGTATGGGTTCTGGAAAAGGTGCCCCTGAATACTGGGTAGCAGTGGTCAAACCAGGACGTATTATGTTTGAGTTAGGGGGAGTTGCAGAAGAAATAGCCCGTGAAGCTATGCGTTTGGCATCATTTAAGTTGCCGATTCAAACTAAGTTTATTACACGACAAGAGGATTAATCATCTATGGCTTTTCCTAAAATAGAAGAAGTTAGGGATTTGAGTGATGAAGAAATTGTTGCTGAAATAGTTAAAGTTAAGCGAGAGTTGTTTAATTTACGAATGTTACAATCTACAGGGAGACTGGAAAAATCACACCTGTTCAAGCTTAACCGCCATCGACTAGCTCAACTTTTAACAATAGAAAGACAGCGAGAATTAGCAAAAGAGGCAGAAGCTTCTACTCAGGAAGAGGCAGAATCTGTTTCCCAAGCAGACGAATCTGTAACAACAACTGCTGAAGCAGAAGATAGCCCAGAATAGAAATTCAAGGTTTATTTAGTAAATGTTTTTGCTGTATTAAAATTTGTATTTCTCGGGGAAAAAATAACACAATTACTAATAAAATTTATAGTAGGTAAATTATGGCAGCTAAAGAAAGAGTAGGTGTAGTTGTCAGCAACAAAATGGAAAAAACAATAGTGGTAGCAGTAGAAAACCGCTCTGCTCACCCTAAGTACGGCAAAACAGTCGTTAAGACTAAAAAATATAAAGCTCACGATGAAGAGAATAAATGTAACGAAGGCGATCGCGTTCGGATTACAGAAACTCGTCCTCTCAGCCGTACTAAACGCTGGCAACTGACAGAAATAATCAATGCTAAGTAGGTGAGCGTTCAAAAAAACAAGCTATGTAACAAAATGTAAAACTGGCGCACAGCCTTAAACCCCGCCCTTACTGGCGGGGTTTAAGAGATAGGAGATTTCAGATTATTTTACAAAACTAAACATACATCGGTTTTATTATGTCTACCTACTTAAGACTACTTGATAGTTAATTTTGTTGGTAGAGTCAAACTATCAAAGTTAGTAACCTCATCAACTTTAATCCCAAGTAAAAAATAGATTTGGTTGGGCAGAAAAATCTAGAAAAATCATCAAGAACACCATGATTCAACAACAGTCCATACTCAACGTAGCCGATAATAGCGGTGCCAGAAAATTAATGTGTATTCGTGTAGTCGGTGGTGGAAATCGTCGCTATGCCCGCATAGGTGATGTAATTATAGCTGTAGTTAAAGACGCAACTCCTAACATGACTGTGAAAAAGTCAGATGTAGTTAGAGCTGTAGTTGTCCGCACTAAGAAAGGTTTGCGCCGCGATACTGGTATGAGCATTAGATTTGACGATAACGCAGCAGTGATTATCAACCAAGATAGCAATCCACGAGGAACTCGCGTATTCGGTCCAGTGGCTCGTGAATTACGAGACAAAAATTTTACTAAAATCGTATCCCTAGCACCGGAGGTACTCTAATGTCTAAAAATAAAAAAACCTTGATGAGTGCAAATGGAAAACCCATACGCTATAAAATGCACGTTAAAAAAGGTGACACAATTCAAGTAATTGCTGGAAAAGACAAAGGCAAGGTAAGTGAAATACTGAAGGTGTTACCAAAAGTTAGCAAAGTCGTAGTTAAAGATGTTAACGTCAAAACAAAGCATGTTAAACCTCAGCAAGAAGGAGAATCTGGAAAAATCGTCACCGCTGAAGCTCCAATTCACAGTTCTAATGTGATGCTCTACTCAAATAAAGAAAAAGTAGCTAGTCGCATTTGCTATACATTTACAGAAGATGGTCGCAAAGTGCGAAAGCTGAAAAAAACAGGAGAAATTATTGATTAAACTTCAGTAAAATTAGAAAAGAAATGGTTGAAATTATTAGAGAATAAGACCAAAAATTAATTAATTTCTCCTGAGTAAATTACTCAAATAAAAACCCAAGCGATGACAGAAAAATTAAAGAAATTTTATCTAGAAAAAATTGTTCCGAAAATGATGGAACAGTTTAAGTATAAAAATATTCACCAAGTACCAAAGCTCGAAAAAATAACAGTTAACCGCGGACTAGGAGAAGCATCTCAAAATGCTAAAGCCTTAGACTCATCTATCAAAGAAATAGCTACAATTACAGGTCAAAAACCAGTAGTAACTAGGGCAAGAAAAGCGATCGCTGGCTTTAAAATTCGTCAAGGAATGCCAGTCGGGGTGATGGTGACTCTACGTTCTGAAAGAATGTATGATTTTCTAGAACGACTCATAAATTTGGCATTGCCTAGAATTAGAGACTTTCGCGGCACAAATCCTAAAAGCTTTGACGGTCGAGGCAATTATAGCTTAGGGATAAAAGAACAACTAATTTTTCCAGAAATAGACTATGACAGCATAGATTAAATTCGAGGAATGGACATTTCAATTATTACCACAGCTAAAACTGATGAAGAAGGCCGCGCCCTATTAAAAGAAATGGGAATGCCCTTCCGGAGTAATTAACTAAAGTAGTTAAAGAAAAGAGAAAAAAATGGCGGCTAACGATACAGTATCAGATATGTTGACCAGAATTCGCAACTCTTGCATGGCGCAACATACAACAACAAAAGTTCCATCAACCAAGATGACTCGCAGTATTGCCAAGGTATTACAAGACGAAGGTTTTATTGGTGGATTTGAACAAGAAGGTGAAGGTATTAAGAAATTCCTAGTGATTTCTTTAAAATACAAAGGTAAACATCGCACACCCATCATTAGATATCTGAAGCGAGTGAGTAAACCGGGACTTCGAGTTTATAAAAATCGCAAAGAATTACCGAGAGTGTTAGGTGGAATCGGAATAGCGATTATTTCCACATCAAGTGGAATTATGACTGATAGAGAAGCAAGAAAAAGGGGCATCGGAGGCGAAGTTCTTTGTTATGTTTGGTAGTAAAACAAGCATAAAGAAATAGCTACTCATCAACTCAGACAACAACACAGCTAACAACCTAAATTATAGAAAAAAGCTATGTCTAGAATTGGTAAACTTCCAATTAAGATTCCTAATAAAGTAACAATTACCATAGAGGATCAAAAAGTAGCAGTAAAAGGCCCCAAAGGAGAACTTTCTAGAATCATTCCACCAGAAATAGCAGTGGAACAACAAGAAGAAACTATCATTGTTAAACCACGGAATGACTCTCGCCGGGCTCGTCAGCGATATGGTCTTTGCCGCACCCTAGTGGCTAATATGGTTGAAGGTGTATCAAAAGGATATGAAAAGCGACTAGAGATTCAAGGAGTCGGCTATCGTGCTCAAGTTCAAGGCCAGAATTTGATCTTAAACGTAGGTTACAGTAAACCAGTGGAAATGGCTCCTCCAGAAGGAATCCAATTAGCAGTCGAAAATAATACCAACGTGATAGTTAGTGGTATCAATAAAGAATTGGTGGGAAATACTGCGGCCAGAATTCGTGCTGTTCGTCCACCTGAGGTATACAAAGGCAAAGGTATTTGCTATGCCGGCGAAATGATTAGACTTAAAGCAGGTAAGGCAGGTAAGAAATAACAATGAAGTATACTCGTCAAGACTCAATCCGAAAGCGACATCGCCGAGTCAGAAAAAAGGTATTTGGGACCTCAGAACGTCCAAGATTATCAGTATTTCGCTCAAATATGCACATCTATGCTCAAGTCATAGATGATACAAAGCAACATACCTTAGTTGCAGCATCAACTGTAGAAGCAGAAGTCAAATCTGCAATTAAGTCCGGGGCTAACTGCGATGCTTCTATAGAAGTAGGAAAATTAATTGCCAAGCGATCGCTAGAAAAGGGAATAGAAAAAGTAGTTTTTGACCGTGGTGGAAATCTCTATCATGGTCGTGTAAAAGCCCTAGCAGAGGCAGCTCGTGAAGCAGGGCTAGACTTCTAAGTAATTAAAAAAATACACTTGACAAAGGGGAAAAACTATGGCAGAGCAACAACGTAAGAAAAAAAGCAGCCGTGCAAAAGAGAAAGAAAGCGAATGGCAAGAGCGGGTTGTTCAAATTCGTCGTGTGACTAAAGTTGTAAAAGGTGGTAAAAACCTTAGTTTCCGAGCCATTGTAATTATTGGTAATGAGCGAGGCCAAGTAGGGGTAGGAGTGGGTAAAGCAGCAGATGTCATTGGTGCTGTAAGGAAAGGAGTTGCTGACGGCAAAAAACACATCATAGAAGTTCCGCTCACCAAATCCAACTCCATTCCTCATCCGGTGAATGGTACTGGTGGTGGTGCAAAAGTGATGATGAGGCCAGCAGCCCCAGGTACAGGGGTTATTGCTGGAGGATCTGTCAGAACAGTTTTAGAACTAGCTGGGGTTCAAAATATACTAGCTAAACAGTTAGGCTCTAATAATCCATTAAATAATGCTAGAGCTGCTGTTAATGCCTTAGCCGCTTTGAGAACACTTGCAGATGTAGCCCAAGAGCGAGATGTACCCATAGAAAATCTATATGCTTAGTCCAAAACTACAGAAATATTCCTGATCAAAAATTAATAGCTAACAAGCTCAAGAAATTAATGAGATTAAAAGATGCAATTCCTAAAAAAGGTTCCCAAAAACGTGGTCGTAGACTAGGGCGGGGAATTTCAGCCGGCCAAGGTGCAAGCTGTGGTAAAGGGATGCGTGGTCAGAAATCTCGGTCTGGAGGCAGCACCAGACCAGGTTTTGAAGGCGGTCAAAATCCACTCTATCGTCGCTTGCCCAAATTAAAAAGCTTTCCGATGGTAAATCGGAAAAAATACACAATCATCAATGTGAGCAAATTGGCCTCATTACCAGCCAATACAGAAGTAACTCTTGCCTCCCTTATGGAAGCAGGAATTATTACCACTAACGATGGACCATTAAAAGTCCTCGGTGATGGAGAGTTGAACATTGCACTCAAAGTTCATGCAGCAGGCTTTACGGCTACAGCTCGTAACAAAATAGAAGCTGCAGGTGGTAGTTGGGAACAAATTAGCTCAGACAAATAAAATTTTTAGCCCCTATGTTTCAAAAGAGGGATAGAGCAGAGGTCAAAAGTTATGTATACAAAAGTCTACCCATCTAGACTTTGAGTATTTTGTCAGTGGTGGGTTACTGCCACCATGCTTTACTAGGCTAGAAAAAATCAACTCAAATATCTGGAAGCGGAGGATTATGCGCGACCTGAACTGCTCAATTGAATTAAGACACCTTTCATGTCGGCGACAGGCTCAAGTCTATGAGGGATTTCTACCCCAAACCCTTGTAGAGTAACCCGTCAAAGAACGGTACGTCACATCCAAGTAGGCAACGAAAAAGATGGAATGCAGACGCTAAAAGTAGCCAGAGCTGATAGGGATTAATCAGTAGTCGAAGGAGAAATAGAAGGATGAACATAGACTAAGTTATTGATTATTCATGTAGCTTTAGCTAAAACTGCGTCATAGCTGAACAGGCCAAATTATCCAGGCTCGGCCTGAACCAAAAGGTAAGTGAGTGATTCTAAGGTTCATTTTTCCCTAGAATGTAGAAACAAAACTCTCACCGCAGAACAGGTAACCATCCTTTTCTACGGGGGGGTGGCTCAAATATTTAAAGAACTTCAATTGATACAACAGGGTAAGTCCGAAAGAGTCTGATAGAGAGGTCGAAATCTATCAGTAAGCCAAGAGGAATCGAGGCAGAATCCTCTGGAGGATAAAAGATGAGAGAAAAAGCGTTTCATTTCGGCTGTCGCCGAAATGTCATCTTGTAATGAGATGGATAAGGGTTCTAAATTGGCCCCCGCATGTTGCTCCCTCAACATGTGGCGAGGTGCCGAAAAGGAATAGCAGAATTCTCTTAGAAGTTATATGAAAATGAATTTGACAAAGAAACCAAACAGAGATGTAAGTTAGATGTCAAATGCCAAAATGACAAAGCTCATTCACCGGACAATTAACCGACTGGTAACAGATTAACTGGAAGCAGGTAAGGAAAATTGTTAAGAATCTACGTCAAAGGATTTTTATGGCCCAACAACTAGGTCAGTTTAAGCAGCTACTTTTACTGCAAAAACTGTTAACAAAAAGCCGTTCAAATCTATTGCTCAGTATTAGACAAATCACTCAGGTTAATACAGTCAAGCAAACAGCGGGAATAGATAAGGAAGTAATAAATACGCCCGAACAGCGAGTGAAGCTTGCCAATGAAGGTCCAATGCCTAATAAAGCACTTCCTACAAAGAGAGTTTTTATACCAAAACCCAACGGTAAGAAACGTCCCCTAGGAATTCCCACCATAAGGGATAGAGTCGCACAAGCAATAGTCAAAAACATACTAGAACCATTCTTGGAAGCCGTGTCCTCACCAAATTCCTATGGTTTCCATCCAGTCAGAAGTTGTCATGACGCCATAGAACAAAGTTTCTTAAGGCTGAAAAAAGGTCGTGACATATGGGTTCTAGATGCAGATATCAAAGGCTTCTTTGATTTGAGCCTGTCGGCTCCCTGTTTCGTGGCGACCTGAACATGTCGGCGACAGGCTCAACCATTTCTTGAATCCATCCTTGACAAGATAGGAACTGTACCAGACAGAGAATCTATCAAAGGATGGTTAAAAGCAGGATTGAGCCTCTTTCAGAGTCGCTTCCCTAAGGACAAAGGGATGTACAATCCCACAGAGACAGGTACTCCACAGGGTGGTGTAATAAGCCCATTATTAGCCAATATAGGACTGCACGGGGCGGGAAACACACTTAAAGGAACTTGACCCAAAGCCAGGCATCATCAGGTACGCGGATGATTTTATCATCACAGCTAAAGACAAGGAAACTGATTAGGAGACACCTATCCAAATCAAGCAATAGTCATCAAAAAGAGGATTAGAAATCAGTACTGAGAAGACAAGAATTGTTCATATCAATGACGGATTCAACTTTTTAGGGTTTAATCTTCGCCATTACAACAGTAAATTATTAATAAAACCTCAAAAAGAAAAAGTGTTAGGGTTTTGTCAAAAGATAGGACAAACACTATCAGAGATGAAAGCTAGCACTCAGGAGCAAGTCAAAAGCAAATTGAATCCCCGTATCAGAGGTTTTGCTAATTACTACAGAGGAGTAATTAGTAAAGAAACCTTCAGCTATATCAGTCAGAGGATATGGCAATACCTCTATAATTAGGCAACAAGACAGCATCCCTTTCATGTCGGCGACAGGCTCAACGCTTGAGCCAGTCGCCGACATAAGAAAGCTCCGACTGGGGGAGGCAATCAAGGAAAAAAATGGGTAGAGGCACCTCGCCACATGAAAAAGATAAATACTTCAAAAGATACAAAGGGAGAGATTGGACATTGAGCCTGTCGGCGACAGGCTCAATGTCAAAGTCCAAGCTAGTCCAGACGACCCTTTACTTAAAGAATATTGGCTAAAACGTCAAACCATTCATGTAGCTTTAGCTAAAACAAGGGAAGAACCAATGGGCTAAAGGCTCCAAAAAAGACAAGTTAGCCAAAAAACCAAATTGGAAATGCCCGATTTGTGGAGACAGCCGATTCAATTCCGAAGAATTAGAAACCCATCACATAGTACCTGTGGCAGAAGGTGGCACTGACGACACAGAAAACCTAATGCATTTACACAGAGCGTGTCACAAGCAGGTACATAGTAAAACCAAGTTAAAGGCTGGAAGTAAGGCTTGAGCCCTGTGATGGGAGACTGTCACCCACGGTTCAAAGGGGAGGGGAGAGGAGTAATCCTCATTCATGTCGGCGACAGGCTCAACCTTACCTGATACTTAATTTTGGTAAAATAAAAAAAAATAAAATATAAAATCGCCAATAGATATGGACATTAGTAGAGACAAGGCGCCATCTGCTCAAGAAACATTCTTGCAGATGGCCCAGGCAGCCGGCTTACGAGGTCGGATTCTAGTTACAATAGGTTTACTCCTGTTAGTACGCTTAGGTGTTTACTTACCAGTACCAGGAATAAATAGAACAGCCTTCATAGAAAAGATTCAAGGTCAGTCTTTAACTGGATTCCTAGATCTTTTTTCTGGTGGTGGTTTTTCAGCATTAGGTATTTTTGCATTGGGTATCATACCTTATATTAATGCCTCAATCATTATTCAATTAATGACAGCAGCCCTACCAACTTTAGAAAACTTGCAGAAGAATGAAGGTGAGGCAGGGCGTCGTAAAATTTCTCAAATTACTCGTTATGTGGCTCTAGGTTGGTCAGTTTTACAAAGCTTTGGTTTAGCAATATATCTAAATAGTTCATCTGTAGATATCAACGGCCAGATAGTCAATGTAGCAACTAATCCAGGCTATCTATTTATAGCTAAGACTATTCTGGCGATCACCGCCGGCTCAATGTTTGTCATGTGGATATCAGAATTAATCACAGAGAGAGGGATTGGTAATGGTGCATCTTTACTAATTTTCGTCAATATTGTTGCTGTTTTACCTCAATCATTAGGTGACACAATTAAATTGTTTGAAGGTGGAGACCGTGCTATTGTAGGTCGTGCTATTATTTTACTTCTAGTATTCCTGGTAATGATCGTGGGAATTGTATTTGTGCAGGAGGGTAGTCGCAGAATACCAATTCTTTCAGCCCGTCGTCAAGTAGGTAGAAAGCTGTATAGAGAAACAAAAAGCTATTTGCCTTTACGATTAAATCAAGGTGGAGTAATGCCAATCATCTTTGCTTCAGCTGTTCTGATACTACCTGTATCCTTAGCTCAGTTTGCTAATAATGCCGTTTTAGCTCAGATCACTAACGCTCTGAGTCCTGGAGGCCCAACACCATGGTTATATGCTTTATTTTACTTTACCCTGATCTTGTTCTTCAGTTATTTCTACGCATCCCTAATTATGAACCCGGTGGATATGTCACAGAATCTGAAGAAAATGGGAGCAAGTATTCCAGGTATTCGTCCAGGTAAGAGTACCAGTGAGTATATAGAGAAAGTTCTAAATCGGTTGACTTTCCTAGGGGCTATTTTCCTGGGTTTGGTAGCAATTGTGCCTACAGCAGTAGAAAGTGCAACTCGTGTGCCTACATTTAGAGGATTAGGAGCTACCTCTCTTTTAATTCTAGTTGGTGTAGCTATAGATACAGCCAAGCAAATTCAAACTTACGTTATCTCCCAAAGATACGAAGGAATGGTGAAGCAATAGTGGTAAGACTGGTATTTTTAGGGCCACCAGGAGCAGGTAAAGGAACACAGGCGTCTCTGATTGCAGGTTTTTATCAAGTTCCTCATATTTCTACAGGTGATATTTTACGCACTAATGTGGCACAAAGATCTGCTCTGGGTTGGCAAGCAAAAGAGTATATAGATAAAGGTGATTTAGTTCCTGACCAACTGATCATTGATATGGTTGAGGAAAGGTTAGAAAAGCCAGATGCTCTCCATGGTTGGGTTCTAGATGGCTTTCCCAGGAATGTAGGTCAAGCCAAGTTTATAGAACAACTTTTGTCTACAAACCAAAATGCAAATGATATTCAAGGAGAAAAAACTCAGAAGAATAATTCCTTGATTGTCATCAATTTGCAAGTACCAGATCAGGTTTTGGTAAGTCGTTTGTTGTCAAGAGGTCGCCCAGATGATAATGAGCAAACGATTCAGCATCGTTTACAAGTTCATCATCAACAAACTGAACCTCTAATTGAATTTTACAAAGAACGTCAACAGCTAATTACTATAGATGGAAATCATTCTGTTGAGGCTGTAACTAATTCTCTCAAACAAGCAGTTAACCAATCATGCTGAAGTAGGAAATCAAATCTTGAACGTGAAAAGATTAAAATTTTTATACCTTGAAATTAGGTTGTTGAAGCTAGCTATCCCTGGTAAGTATTTACAGATACTATCATGGGTGATGTTCAATAACCTCTTAAAGATTGAAAAAATTTGATAAGATATGTTAGGGGAATTGCCTATAGAACGGCCGGAACCAGAACAAAAATTATTTATTATTTGCAACGTTGAGGTTATTGACACTTGGCTAAACAAGATCTAATAGAAATGGAGGGGGCGGTGATGGAATCCCTACCTAATGCTATGTTCAGGGTGGACTTGGATAATGGTCATAATGTGCTAGCTCACATTTCAGGTAAAATCCGTCGCAACTACATCAAAATTCTACCAGGCGATCGAGTCAAGGTAGAGTTAACACCATACGACTTGACAAAAGGTCGAATTACCTATCGACTGCGGAAAAAGTAGGAATTATCAAACCTACTTCACTTTTTCCTTCCATATTTGCTTGCATAGAAACTTGCTGCTTGCGAAAAACCTATGTAAGTGATACAATCCTAAATCTGTAGTGTTGCAAAAAAAAGGCATGAAAGTTAGAGCATCTGTCAAAAAGATTTGTGAAAAGTGTCGCGTTATTCGCCGTCGAGGACGAGTAATGGTCATTTGCAATAACCCAAAACATAAACAACGTCAAGGTTAAGTAGATTCAGATGCTGGTATTGATAGTATCTTTTTTCTAATCATTAATCTAGTGTAACTTCTAATCTAAGTTAGGGAAACAAAGTAAAGTGGCACGAATTGCAGGAGTAGACCTCCCACGCGATAAGCGTATAGAAATTGGTCTGACATATATATACGGAATTGGACTATCTAGCTCTCAAGAAATTTTAGCAGAAACAGGTGTAAATCCTGATCTTATAGTCAAAGAGCTAAGTGATGCTGATGTAGCAGCTCTGCGTGCTGAAGTCCAAAATAACTATCAGGTGGAAGGGGACCTAAGAAGATGGGAAGCCATGAACATCAAAAGATTGATGGATATTGGCACTTATCGAGGTCGCCGACATAGAATGGGTTTGCCAGTTAGAGGACAACGAACTCGTACCAATGCCAGAACTCGTAGAGGTGTGCGTCGGACTGTTGCTGGTAAGAAGAAAGCAAGCGCTAAGAAGTAAAAAATTGCTGATGTGTTTTGGGAAACTAATTGTCAAAGGATATTTTTATTACTATCAGTAGATAGCAATAAAATGGAGAAAGTTGTAGCCAAGTTTCGCCCAAAAATATATTCTATTTGAGAGTATGCTAGATACCTTACTTGAAGATAAAAATAGTAAGACTATCAATAAATGAAATCAATATAATTGATGTAGTTTAGTCAAATAGAGAACTATTTTTTATAAAATATATATCCTCATTATATCTGATTTATCAAGTAAAGATTAACAGGCTGAACCACATTCTCATACAAAGCTTTGAGGAGTTTAAGTGAGTATAACCTGGATTTGTGAAAGCTTTGTGGCATGAGTTTTTCAGAAAAATTTACTAATCAGATATCAATGATACAAAGAATTTATTCATTTGTGAATTCACATATTTCACTTGAAGAAAGAAGTCGGCAAGAGTTAAAAAGTAAAATGCTATCTAGTTTACCTCTAGCATAATTATTATAATAATGGTTTTATCTGATAGCAAAAACTTTCTAAATATCAAAAACTATTAAATAAAAAACTCAACTATGAAACTTTAGTTGTTGTTAACCAATGGAAAGTCTTAGATCTTGCTAAAGTTAAAACACCTTGAGTATCTAATAGGTAGCAAAGTTTATTAATGAAAAAAATACATTAATGTAACACCGAAAAAATTATTTCTAATCAGTATGGAGTTAATCAAGCCAGCTTTCGGAGTATGAATCTCTGATTCAGATTAGAGACTATTTTCAAGGCTGTTATATAAAGCAGATCATTCAGAGCAACAGATATGGCACGACAACCAGGCAAAAAAACAGGGCATAAAAAGCAAAAAAAGAACGTTCCCAGTGGGGTGGCTTACATCCAGTCTACCTTCAATAACACAATTGTAACAATTGCCGCTCTCAATGGAGAGGTAATTTCTTGGGCATCAGCAGGTTCTAGTGGTTTTAAAGGAGCAAAAAAAGGGACTCCCTTTGCTGCACAGACAGCAGCAGAAAATGCAGCACGCCGAGCCAATGACCAAGGAATGCGTCAGATTCAAGTTATGGTTAGTGGCCCAGGAGCAGGAAGAGAAACCGCAATTAGGGCTTTACAGGGGGCAGGACTAGAAATTACTTTAATCCGGGATATTACCCCAATTCCTCACAATGGTTGCCGTCCACCAAAACGGCGTCGAGTCTAATCAAAAATTAAAGTTTGGGGTTCAATGTTCAAAGGAGGTCACTCCGTGGCGCAGTTTCATTACGAGTGTGTAGAGTCTAGCACCGACAAAGATCGGAGTCAGTACGGAAAATTTATCATAGAGCCACTAGCTCGTGGTCAAGGGACAACAGTAGGAAACGCACTAAGGCGGGTTCTATTATCAAATTTAGAAGGGACAGCCATTACATCAGTGAGGATAGCTGGAGTTAATCATGAGTTTGCCACGATTAAGGGGGTAAGAGAAGATGTTCTAGAAATCCTACTGAATATGAAAGAGGTTGTCCTCAAAAGCCATTCCAATCAACCACAAATCGGTAGATTACGGATAGAAGGGCCGGCAACATTAACTGCCGAACGCTTCGATGTACCTTCAGAGGTAGAAGTAATTGATCGCAGTCAGTACATCGCAACTCTATCCCCTGGAGCAATTTTGGAGATGGAGTTTAGAATTGAAAAAGGAACTGGTTATAGAGCAGTAGAGCGCACTCGTGATGATGTAACTGCTCTCGATTTTCTACAAATTGATGCGGTTTTTATGCCAGTTCGCAAAGTTAACTATACAGTTGAGGATGCTCATATAGGTAGTTCTCTAGAACAAGACCGACTTATTATGGAAGTCTGGACGAATGGCAGTTATACACCCCAAGATGCTTTGAGCTATGCTGCTAGTATCTTAATGAGTTTGTTTGAAGCACTTAAAGATATCACTAATATGGCAGAGCCTCCACCCGGAGAATCAACAGATCCCACAAGTCAGATCCCAATAGAAGAATTACAACTATCGGTTCGGGCTTATAATTGTCTGAAACGGGCTCAGATCAACTCTGTTGCAGATTTGCTTGACTATAGTCAAGAAGATTTGCTAGAAATTAAAAACTTTGGTCAGAAATCTGCAGAAGAAGTTATAGAAGCTTTGCAAAAGCGCTTGGGAATAACTTTACCCCAAGAGAAAATAGTTAAAGCTACTTAGATAGAAAAAAAGTGATTAAAGTAAGTTTTTGTTTCAGGAAAATAACTTGAATCTAAAACATGAGAAAAATTTTAGGGCTTGAACTATAAGCACTAACAGAACAGAACATCAGAAAATAATATATAAATTTTACTGATTTTTGTGGATTTCTGAGAGTGGTATCAGGCTAGTGGTAAAAGTATGGGAAAAATTAATCCTGAAATTAGCTCATTTGTTCTCCGTAAAAAAATACTGAAAAGAAGTTATGCGTCATAGTCGTCGTATTCCCAAGTTGGGTAAACCAAGAGATCAGCGTCGTGCCCTGCTGCGATCGTTGGCCACTGAATTAATCCGTCATGGTCGGATTACTACCACAAAAACCCGTGCTAAAGCTGTACAGTCAGAAGCTGAAAAAATGATTTCCTTAGCCAAGGATGGCTCCCTAGCAGCTCGCCGGCGGGCTTTAGGCTATCTCTATGATAAGCAGCTAGTTCACTCTCTATTTGCTCAGGCAGAGGAAAGATATGGTTCTCGTAATGGAGGTTATACCCGTGTTTTGAGAACAGTGAATCGCCGTGGAGACAATGCAGAAATGGCAATCATTGAACTAATTTAAACTTTGAGAATCAGCAATCGGAAATTTAGCTGAGGAGCCGGAGTTACCCCACGGTAAAGCTGTCGCTTTCGCTGTGGGGTAACTCCTGGTATCTAATGTCCTATCAGACCTCGCCCTTACGGGCGGGGTTTAGATAGAGAAGAAGCCGCAAGCGCAGCGGAGACCTCAGGAGGCAAGGGAAGCGACTCCCCCGGGAGGCAAGCGGCTCTCCAACCGAATGAGGCAAATGCTCACTTCTTCAATCAAAAATTCAAAAGATACAGTGGGGCTTGACGCGTTTCATGTCACGAAACGAACCGCACCACTATAAACTGTAATGGGAATAAAATCCCTCAGAGAAGTTCTGACCGTCTCAAGCAGACTTCAGTTGCCTATGCTGGAAGCAAAAGGGTCACGTGTAGGAGCCTCGCTTCAGCGTGTCGCTTTGATAATTCAATATCAAGGTACTCGCTTTCATGGCTGGCAAAGACAGCCAAACCAACGAACAGTACAAGAAGAGATTGAAAAAACTATCTCTTCTGTAGTTCAACAACGTGTAACATTACATGGTGCTGGAAGAACAGATGCAGGAGTTCATGCAGCAGCACAAGTAGCTCATTTTGATGTCACTAGCCCAATCCCTGCTCACAAGTGGGCAACTATTCTTAATTCCCGATTAGCTGATGATATCTTGATCAGAGGTTCAGCTCAAGTAGATTCTACTTGGCACGCCCGGTTTTCTGCAATTTGGCGACGTTATCGCTACACTATATATATAGAAAAGCGACAAAACTTGTTTGTGAGGCCCTTTGTTTGGCATTATTATCAAGCACCTTTAGATCCACTATTGATTCAAGCAGCATTGAATCCCTTAGTTGGTTTTCATCATTTGGCTGCTTTTCAAAGATCTGGCTCTTCTCGTCCCCATTCTTGGGTAGATGTACAAGAGGTAATTTGTGAAAGCCAGGGTCCATTTATTCATATTGAAGTTCAAGCAAGTGGATTTTTGTATGGAATGATGCGATTACTTGTAGGGCTACTCATTCAAGTTGCTCAAGGAGAACGAACCCTCGAAAGTTTTACAGATATCTGGGTTAATCAAAGAAGAGAAGTTGTCAAACATTCAGCTCCAGCTAATGGTCTGTGTTTATTGCGAGTTGGTTATCAAGAATTTCCTTTTCCTCAAGAAGTTTGGTATGATACTATGCCCAAGTTTTTCCTTGATTAATTCCAAGAGATAGTGCGGTTCGTTTCTAGCAGGAACCCCTAGCAACTAGGGACGTATGGCTAGAGTCCAGCCTCTGTAACCCATACAGA
>JAJEAQ010000562.1 GCA_022822685.1 Trichodesmium sp. jk18x7bins.61 | reverse complement strand
ACCTCGCCACATGTTGAGCAGGTCGGCGACAGGCTCAAACGGGACTTGCATTCGGAGTGTTTCTTCATTACTTACTCCAAGAGTAGTCGGACTCATAGAGTCTTTTCCGTGGGGGTAGGGGGTGAAAATCCCTAGGGGACTCAGTGTCCCGTTTCAAACGAGCAGTTGGCTCCAAGAGTCGGAGCTTTCTTATGGAGCCGACAGGCTCCAGCGTTGAGCCTGGAGCGCGGCTCCAGCGATTATGATCAAGATTCGGTTTAAACTCTCCCCCAAACCATCAAAGGCACAGAAAGAAAAGCAAGGAAAAACAGGATTTGTTCCAGTAATAGAGAGGGTAATTGAAAGAACCAACTCGAGTATGGAAAGATGTAAAAAACTTGGCCAAAAACTGGGAAAGAACTCTTGACCTTTGCTGTGGCATGGTCAATCTTTAGAGTTGTCGCTAAATAGATGAACAAAATCGCTCAAACCTAGACCGAGCATTCATTTCAAGCTTTGGGAAGCATAAATAGCCAGAAGCTTTACAGAGTCAGGGTTTTCGCCTTGTTTTCTGTTATAAAGCGACAAGTCTTTTGTTTTGTCCGTCTGATGCTCAAGAGATTGGCGATCGCCTAAGTTTTTAGAGATACCAAATGGGTTCTATAACATTATTAATTAATGGTCACTCCCGCTTACCCCAGCTAAATCAAAGATTATAGGTGAGGATTGTGCAGGGGATTATGTTCATCTCACACTGACAATTTCAGTGTGGGGCCACTTCCATAGTTAGTTAAAACTGAAATTCTTGTTGAAAATTCTGGCGAGTCATAGGTTGAGATACTTCCAATCCTTCACCGCCAAGCATTTTCAAAGGTTTACCACCTACAAAAATCCAAACTTTGACATCTGGCTCTAAGCTGGATGCAGTATAAATAACTTGCCCTAAGCGATTTATCATTGAAGCACTACCACCTCCAGAAGTAAATTCTTCAGATAAGTCGATATATACCCCATTATTTTCAACAGTTAAGGCTTGAACTTTAGTGCCTGTGGGAATAGCACTAAAGACATCATAATTTTCAGGTCCAGTCAATAATCGATCAAAAGCAGCTTTGAAAATTGCTTCTGGTTTATCCGTAGTTTTGAAAGTAGTCGCAGAGGCAGTTAACTGTAGTTCTCCCTCCTCATCCTTAACCCAATAGATATCAACAGTTTTTTCCTTAACTTCTTGAGATTCAGGTTTTACAGATGAAGGAAATATTTGGGAGTTTGGAGATTCAACTGTAGCAGGAGGAGCAGGTGGAGTCTGAGCAGGTGGCTCTTGAGTAGAGGGAACTGTAATAGTCTTGGATCCCTCAGAAGTTTTTATGGGGAGGGATTGTAAATTTGTCCACAAGGCGATGCCACCGCCTACCGCCGCCGCTAATGTACAGACAGTGGCTACGATACCAATATATGAACCACGAATTTGATGTTGATCTTTCATTGCGAGAAGTCTCCTTCCAGATTATCGATAATGGCGGTGAGGAGTTGGTCAGTTTTTCTATTTTTAAAAGACTGGTTTTTCAGTTGGTAAATTCAGTAATATGCCAGCTAAGAGCCAATAATAAACTCCCACAGGTTCAACCTCCAGAGGATAATATAAGGTGTTATAACTAATGAACAAAATAAACACCCATATACAAATTCCAAAACGAGTTAACCTCACATCCGTAAGTAACTGCCAAGATTTGCCTGTCAAAAATGTCAAATTAGTAACCACGGCCAAGAAGATCAGAACTCCAAAAGCTCCAATTTCATATAATATTTTAGGATAAAATGTCTCAATTAGCCTAGTTTTACCAAATATACGAGCCGTATTCGCAGCAGTACCTAAACCATGGCCTATAAATATTTTTTGTTCATTCGTAACTGACTGGAATTGAGAGACTGTTTGTCAACTAAATATTAAGATAGCTAGAGTGTTTAATTCTGATAGCCAGGGGCGGACAATTAGAATTTAAACCCCGCCGGGGCGGGCGAGGTCTTATATGAGGAAATATTTCCCTCTAACCCATCCTACGCAATAATTTAATCTCGGTTTTACAAACAATCTCTGAGACACAATAAAATCTATCCTTGAAGTTCCGTTTACCCACTTAATTGACAATAAAATTACCGTAACAAATGCAACTACACCGATTATCAAAGCTGGATTTTTTAACCACTTAAAACTATCTATTTGATTTGTAAAAGCTAGCAGAATTAATAATATTGTTGGCACTAAAACCAAGGTGATTATTTGAGCATAAATAATCGCCATGCTCAATATAAATGCAATAGCAACCAAACTAACAATTCGCCAAATAAAGCTAGGGTTACTGACCGCAGTAGCAAAACTCAAAAAGCTGCAATTAAAAACCAGTTCCACTGCCTAGGGGAAACAAAAGTTCCTGGCAGGCGAATTAAATTAACTTCTGGATTGAAGGCAAGAGTACCACCAACTAAACATTTTGCCTCTATAGTAGCTTGAAATAATTCTTCTCCTACTAAATCACGAGTACCTGTACATATACCTGTACTTAATAAATAATAGAAATAGAAACTGACCTAAACCAAGAGTGCAACAGATTAAAGCAAGTACAACTAATAGTCGCATCAAAAATAATAAATCTTGCCTATTTATAATTAAATAATGAATGCGCACAGAAAATTAGGGGAATATATCCCATCAATACCTTTCAGCCTATAATTCCCTGAGTTAGCTGTTCACTGCCATTGACTAAAAAAATAACTAATAAACACCAACTCAACAAAATACTCAAGCAAATTGCTAATGATTTAGATATTTGAAACTGACTGGGTTGCTGTCGCCATTCTAGAATTAAGGCTATTAAAGCAGGGAAATATAAGGCATCTTTAACACAGGGCTATTTCATTCTAGAAATTTATAATTGCTATGACCTTTATGCTGTGTGATTTTCAGCTAATATTTTCTCCTAATTCAGAAATTATTCAGAAAAAATTTGGCGCTCGAACCCCGTGCGTGATCCTGCGCGATAGAACGCCAGTGGCAAAGGCTTTGAAAAGATTCAGACTCAAAATCTTAACCGAGAATGAAAGCTCCGCTCCTCCCCCAGGAGGCAACAGCCCTGTCTTTAACAAGAATCAATAGAGGACTTCCATTTCCAATCCAGTAAGTCACAGTACCACTAAAAGGCAGATAAATTAGAAACGCCCATAGTTATTTTGGGGGATATTTATAAGCAAATCCTAGACAGAAAAAAATAATGGCACAAAACAATCGTAAGGATTCAGGTATGTCAAACCCAGTTAGAGAGAGACTTCTGAAAACGACTGACTCAGGAATTTAACAGCTTCATTCTCAATAATAACGAAAACAAAGGCTTGTAGAAATCTCTAATTGAGAAGAGGATGGGGGAGGGAATTGCCGGAAATGCTTATCCATCAAGATTTATAGGCTTTTTTATAGGACATGAATCCTTACAAACAATCCTGGTTAGAGTCGACGCCCGATATTATTCGGGGCGCCTCGACTTCAGAACCCCCTGTGAGACTTTCACCTCAGTCGGCTCCTAGTTAAACTAGGATTTCTCCAAGCTCATGTGTTCATAGTGATGACATTGGCTGTGGAGTGCCTCAAGGTTCCCCGGCTTCCAATTGTTATGGTGGCCATCCTTGTGGTGTAGTT
>JAJEAQ010000069.1 GCA_022822685.1 Trichodesmium sp. jk18x7bins.61 | reverse complement strand
CACAACACCGAGCCTTTCTTTAGAGTGTTAAGTAGCTTTTGCTCTGTAGCAAAGATTGTTAGTGATAGTGCTGGTGATAAGAATAATCCCATTTCAATTAACTATAACTCTGGAGGAGAAACGGATATTGGTTTTAGTGTTGAGTTTCTGATTGACCATCTTGATACGACTTTGGTGTTGGATGAATCTCATAATGGTGTTTTTGCGATCGCGTCGGATGCCTTTACCTTCCCAGAATATCAGCCATACCTAACCGACACTCCTTACTTTGCGATTAACTTCACAGGCTCTGGTACAAATCCATTACAATTTATTTATGATGCTTGTCGAGTTCTACAAGAGAGGAGTGCAGCCAATGGTCAAAGTTACCCGGATAACAAGCCTGGTTTTCGGATTGACATTTCACGGACAAAAAATAGTACTAAATGTGAGATAGAGTTTGAGGAATTAGCAATGTACTCTCCTATTTTTCCTTTCTATGAAAGTCTTGTCACCAGTTATTAAAAAAAGCCAATGAGTTTATATAGCCCCAATGCTAAAGTGTCAGCAGTCATTGATTATTTTCAGAATCACCAGGGTTTGCTCAGTAGGGATTATTGGCTTTCTCTAGATATGACTGTTCACAAGGATGAGCCTTTCTTTTTGCCTTTTGTTGCATTCTGTTCAGCCACCAAGTTGATTAATGATGATTACTATTATTCAACTGATCAACCTAGTTACCCGAAGCGGACACCTGTTAATTATGATTTGATTTCTCCGACTACTGCTGAATTGAGTGTTGCTTTTGTGGCAGAGCAGGATAATATCAATGAGGTTAGTGATTCTAACTATAATGGTTATATGGCTAGAAGCAATACTACTTATAAAAGCCCTACCTATCAAGATTATTTTTCACAAACGCCATACTTGGGGACACAAACAGTTCCCCATCCGCTGCAAGCAATTTGGGATGCTGCCAGAGTGCTTGATAGTTTAGCTAAAAGTAGAAATGAGGATTTACCCTACGGTGGTGGCTTGGGTATATCAATATCTGAGAACAAGCCAGAGGGGAAATTTAATGTGAAAATCAGAGCAATAGTCACGCTTGTTAGCCCTATGTTGCCGTTTTTCTCAGTTCTTAAGCCTACTTCTTATTAGTGATTAGAGGTAGGATTTTTCCATTAAAATTCAAAGCAAGTCATAAGATTTATAAATGTACTACCACATACAAGTACCCAAAAAAGAAGCATCGATTCAGTTATCAAAACTCCCTAGTCAGACAATGGCAACACAACAGGTGAGAGTAGTTGAGGAAAAACCAGTTCCAAAAAACTTCAAAAGTATATTCGCTCCATTATGGGGAAGTTTCAAGACTCTTCAACGTATGGAGTCTGGAGCAGCAGCGATTCCAGAAACTGCCGAAGCAATTCCCAAACCTTTGGCAACAGACAAACTTAATGTAGTAGGAGAAGAGCATAACGAGTCAAGAGAAAGACGAGAGAAGGAAGAGGAATATGTTTTGGAATATATGGGTTTACCTAATTATTGGAGGGAGGAACAATTTAGAGCGCGATATAGAACTCCGGAAGAAGAAAGGGAAGCGTTAACTTCTGACTCTTATTCTGATCAACGACCATATGCAGATCCATTTGTTCTTCGTTTTTCACAAGACATATTAACTGTAGAACTAATAGTTTCATACATATACGAAACTTTAGAGGAGATTGAGGAGAGACAAAGAGAGGAAGAATTCTTAGAAGCAGAAGTAAAAGAGTGGTTTGCTCCTAATGAAAAAATAGAAAAATCTATTGATAATCTTGCTGTAGCCCTAGACAATCTGGAATCAGCTCAAGATGGTTTTGAATTGACAGCAGAAGAGAAAATAGAATTTTTAGGTTTACGCGAACATATCCAGAAAATAAAACAAAGCTGGTTAGATGCTATGGGAAGTTTGTACGATATCATCCCAATTAATTTGATCAAGGATATTATACCTAATAGTATGAAAGGTGATCATGAATTTAGACCAAGCGGACAGCCGAATGGTGACAAAATTGAGAATGCAAATCGGAGAGTGGAAGCTTTTGATGTTAGTGTGAAGAATTTAAAAGATGCTTTAGCTAAAAGCCCATTAAAAATCAGCCTAGATACGACAAGTGAGGAAGAGGAAGCAGGAATAGATATAGTAGATAAAATATCTGAAAGGCGTGCCATTCATATGCACGAAGCAGCCAACACTCAGTACAATCTAAAAGGCGTATGGAAGATAGGAAGAGATCACGTAGAGGAGATTAAAGAACTCTATCGAGAAAAAAAGATAGACAAAATAAAATACAATCTGGTAACTCAAGATGACTTCAATTTTAACTTGAGGAAATTCCAGCTATCCAGAAGGCATTCAGTGGAGTAACTTTAAAGCAAAAAATACACACAAGGAAAGACAACAACTTATAAAAGCTCTACCTATGAAGATTATTTCTCCCAGACTCCATATTTGGGAACCCAAACACTTCCTCATCCATTGCAAGTAATTTGATATGCTGCCAGAGTGCTTGATAGTTTGGCTAAAAGTAATAACAAGGATTTACCCTACTGTTCCTGTGTTGGCTTTTATTCTAATGAAATACTTCCGGTTTTTCAAGGGAAGTATAGTATTACTTATGGAGGTGTCTGAATGCTGACGCTGGCCTTCATACCCGCCCTGCTCAGGAGAGCGGGTTATCGATCGCCAGGCGCAATCGCGGCAGGGAAACACAGTTTTATCCCTTCTGCATACAACAAAGCTATCAAAAAGATCAAAAGTTGTCTGTCAGCGGTAAGAAAAATACTTATGGGCAGCAATATCAGGTAGTTGCATCACCTCAATCAACAGATTGGAAATCACGTATAATTTTTCGATGAAAATCCAGAGTAGAATCAAGGAGATGTCATGTCTTACAAACAGCAACTATTAAAACAAACTGGAGCGTTTACCTCCTCTACAGCAAAGAGTCAGTACAAAGCTCCTAATAAAACTTATGCTCCCTTATCTGCAGTGGTGCAAAGATTACGACAAGATCCTGGTAACTTAAGCCCCGATGAAAGGCTACAGTTAGAGAGTACCATCGGCACAACAGCAATGCAGGAGATATCGACAGGGAAGCGAACAGAATGGGTGCCAGAATTTCGGGGAATATCTGCCCAGCTAAGTACACCAATACAAGCCAAGTCAGCAGATGGGGGGCTAACATTATCAGAGGAAAAAGTAGATTTAGAACCGAAGGGAGGTGGTCGCTCCTTTCCTAAATCCATTGTTGACAACTACACCAATGCGGGCTTTCCAGAAGCTGCAAAAGGCAAATTGTATGTAGATGATGTTGCAACCAAAAGCATTCAAGCTAAAGCCTATACGATGGGCAACAAAACCGTGGTACAATCATCGGCAGCTAATGACCTGAACGTTTTAGGTCACGAGATGACTCACCATGTCCATCAAGCTACGAAGAATGTGCAACCTAATATTTCAGGCACTCCCATCAATAATGATCCAAAGATGGAGAGGGAAGCTGATGAAAATGGTAGACGGGTAGCTCAAAATAGACGAGTTGTGTTATAGTCGCTTTTCCTATAAATCCCTCCGTAAGCATACAGACGGGATGAAGCAACTGATGGTGTTAGAGCGAGAAAAATCTCGCTGTCGTCAGGATGATACTTAAGAAACCTAGCCCGTCTACAAGGCGGGCTCGTTCATATTCTCACTCAAGGAACATACAATGAATTCGACAGAAGAAGCAGAAATATTTAACAATCCCATATACCCAGAAGTAGAAAGTAGTCCGGAGCTAAGTGGGTTACAATCGCTGCTGCAACGATTAGATAAACTCATAAAATATGCTATTTCCATCCTCCAAGCACAGAAAAAAGAAGATGGGAAACCAGAACAGCCGCCATGGCTTCAGACAGGGGAGTTATCATTAGAACAAACATCAATTACAATTCCAGCAAATTCCCTCTTAGGATGGTTACAAAAAAAATTTAATTTATCTATTTTTGACTGGGATATACTGATTATAGCTTTAGCACCTGAATTAGATCGTTACTATGAGAATGTTTACGCCTATCTCCAAGATAATATGGCCCAAAAAAGACCGACCATAGATTTCGTCTTAAACTTACTGTGCTCTAATATTTATGAAAAACTATTACGACGTCAGCATTTTACTACTAGCGCACCTCTAATCAAGCACAGATTGCTCCATGTTACCTCAGAATCAAATAACTCAACCCTACTTTCTCATCATCTGATACTTGACTCCCAACTGCTAAGATTGCTATTAAATCAACCAGGGTTAGAACCCAGACTCACTTCCTGTTGTCAACTACTAGAGCCTAAACAATTTTCAGAAACTTTATCTTTAAAGGCAGATGTGCAAACAGCTCTAAAAACTATAGTCACAGAAGACTGGCAAAAACAACAACCACTACTGTTGTATTTTCAGGGAAGCGATCGCCCTGGTAAGCGTGGCACTGCCCAAACCCTCGCCCAAACCCTGGGAGTTGATTTGTTAATTGCAGACTTAGGGAAAATGCTAGAGGATAAAACCAGCTTTGAGGAAAAGTTACAACTTGTGTGGCGAGAAGCCTGGTTTTTTAGACATTTACTGTATGTGGAGAACTTTGATATTCTCTACCGTGAGGAATATAAATTTTTATATCAAGCTTTTGTTACAGAATTAGAAAAAAATCGGGGTATTACGATTATCGCCGGGGTTGAAAATTGGAGGCCTACAGCCACTGGTGCAAAAGGTTTAATTACAGTTCCTTTTACTGCTCCTGAGTCTAAGCAACGCCAAGTATCTTGGCGAACTCACTTACAAGCATTAGAAATCAATATTGAGGAGAAAGAGTTAGATATATTAAGCGATCGCTTTATTCTGACTCAGGCTCAAATTGCCAATGCTGTGGCTACTGCCTATAATACTACCCGTTGGCAATCTAGCACAATTAAATCTGACCTCGATTCTGCTACTGGTGACTCAGAAAAATCACAACAATCATTTGTAAACTTATGTAGTGCAGCTAGGGCTCAATCAGGTCATGATTTAGCTGCCCTTGCCCGTAAAATTGAAGCGAAATCTACTTGGAATGATATTGTACTACAGCCGAATCAACTCAGACAATTACAAGATATTTGTAAAGAAGCTGAATATCGAAATTTAGTTCATCACAAATGGGGCTTTGCAGATAAATTGTCTTTAGGAAAAGGTATCAATGTTTTGTTTTCTGGCTCTCCGGGTACAGGAAAAACTATGGCAGCAGAGGTGATTGCCCATCATCTGCAACTAGACTTGTTAAAAATTGATTTATCTCAAATAGTTAACAAATACATTGGGGAGACAGAGAAAAACCTGAATCGAATTTTTACAGCAGCAACTAATTCTAATGCTATCCTTTTATTTGATGAAGCAGACGCTTTATTTGGGAAACGTTCGGAAGTACAAGATGCTCGCGATCGCTATGCCAATATACAAGTAGGTTATCTACTGCAAAAAATGGAAGAGTATGAAGGGATTGGGATTTTAACTACAAATTTTCGTAATAATATAGACGAAGCTTTTGAGCGACGACTACGATTTATGCTCGACTTTCCCTTACCAGATGTCAAGAATCGTCGCTTGATTTGGCAGAAAATCTTTCCCAAAAATGCGCCATGTAGCCCGAATCTGGATTTAGAGTTTCTGGCACAAAATTTTGAGATTACAGGAGCTGAGATTCGTAATATTGCTCTGAGTGCAGCTTTTCTAGCAGCAGATGATGGTGGAATGATTGAGATGGTGCATTTGTTCCGAGCTATGCGTCGAGAGTATCAGAAAACAGGCAAGATTCTCAGGGATAAGGATTTAGGTAAATATGTAGATTTACGGTAAGAGTTAAGCTTATTAATCCTTTTGCCTCTGGCGACGTTGCCTTGCTCTGGTAATAAAGCTGTTATCGCGCGCCGGATTTAGCATCATTCAGCAACGCCAATGTTTATTCCAATTTCTATGAAACGTCCGACGAAAATTATGCGGGCTAAAACCTTCAATAATTAATATCAGGTGGCATTTTTTCCAGAATTTTTCAAACAAATAACAGGAGAGAGCAATGTACAGTATGCATATGCAAGCCTCAAAAAAAAAATAACACCGATTCAGTTGTTCAAACCCAAAAGTAAAATTAATGGTACAAAAGCAACACTGTTGCCTACTCCAACTCCTCAATAATTCAGAAGCATATTTACCACAAAACTCAGAAGTGAAGACACTATTCAACGTATGGATTCAGGAGCTTCATGGGTTCCAATGTCACAAGCCCAACAGCAAAAAAAACCAGAGAAACAAAGATTTAAAAGTATATTCACTCTTATGCCTAAATCTGAAACTCCAGCAACAATACTAGGAGAAGGTAAACCGACAACTGTAGTAAACAATACGAAGATAAAATGTGTGCAAAGAAAAGGAGATAATATTCCCCTCAAATTAGAAATAGCTGAATCTAGTATAGAAAAAGATAGTCTTCTGAAAACAGTTCTTGATGAGATAGACACATACCATAATGCAGGAGAAGATTTTGATAATGATTACGGAATGCAAATCTGCCAGTTAAAAGAGATATCAGAGGCGATCACCCTTTGGGAAAAAAATCGAAATGACAACTCGAACCAAGAAACTGCAAACATTAGGAAAGAACTAGATAAACTCAAAGAGAAAATAGAGCAAGAAAATAAGGTTGTTAAAGGACAAGGCTTTACAAAAGCAAAGACAGAACATGAAAAAGACAGAGACATCTTAGAAAATATTGTGAAACAAGGACGACTAAAAAGCAAAGATATACGCATGAGTTTCTCAGGCGAGTGGATGAAGGAAGGAAGGGCAAAACTCTATGCTGTAACTCCTACAGGTGACTCTTATGCAAGAGTGGAAAACAAAGGGAAAAAACAGATATATACCAAGCCTATTTCCCTGATGTAGAATCTAGCTCTCCTGAATATTTATTTAGTGGTAATAGTCCTCAATTTTACAAGCATGAAGATTTGTCTAATAACGAAAATGTGTTTTTTGAGGAAATCAAAGAAGCAGGTGAGGGTTTCAATGGAAAAGACTTAATCAGTATTATCAGTCCCTCTTTTCAGCAACATCAAGAACACGTTTATGATACTCTGAGACATGAAATACAACATAGCGCTGATAAACACCGAGCAAAAGAGAATACCCCTGCCTTAACAAAGCTGAAAAATCTACTCAAGTCAGGCAAAAAATCTCAGGAAGCTAATGACATTCAAGAACAAATCGAGGCTGAAAAGATTTTAAGAAATTATCAGACAGAATACCGGGCCTATTATTATCAGGGTTCATATTTTTATGACTATCAGAACCAAAAAGAAGAGGAGCATGGGTTAGGCGATCAATATAATGGTGAGGAAAGACAGGAATATATTTTCCGACATATATACGAAAATTACCCTGAAATATCTACTGCATGGAACTCTAATCTAACTTTAGCAGATGGCAGAAAATTTCAGGATGCAGTACTAGATTATGGCAGGAAAGGTTCCTATGCTTTCAATAAACTTAATTCAATTCTGGTAGACGATTTTTATCAGGCTCTTCATAGAATCGGTCAAAAAAAATCCAGACGGAACAATATTAAAACCAGAAAATGATAAAAATAAACCAGAGGTACAACATTTAATTAAAATCATTGATAAATTGATGGAAGAGGAGGCTAAAAGTATTTTCTCTGGAGATGCAATGCTGATAAAAATGTCGAATCATTTAGGGAAAGAAGTTATAGATATTGTCAAAGACGAGCTTGGTAAAAAAGCCAATTTGATCTCAGAACTCTAGAATCTGCCTTTGACATAATCCCGACGCTTCATACTGACTACTTTTAATACTACAAATTTCAGAAATGCTTTTGTTTAGGGGTTGGCTATGGATTGGCGATCGCCTTCTTATTGTACCTCATGCTTCTTGGGAAATGCTCTACTCATAATTTGTTGGTAAAAATGTAAATTTTTGTTATTGTATTACAGTTTATTTATTTTTCGGAGTTCTCTATTACATAGTCATGACTTACGCAACTAAACTATCTATAGTGGCAATTTTCCAAATATTCACCAATTTTGACTCTATATATAGCCTGAAGGCGTAATTCCTGATAGTGTTTTTCCGGCGTTGCATATTTGCGGGATGAATTGTAGGCCTAGATGTATTTCCAAAGATTCATCCCTTGATTCAGCAACGCCTGTTTTTCCTTTAAAATCACAATCAAAATATAGAATATAACCAATGTATAACTATCAAGTATCAAAGAAAAACTTTATCGTTTCCTCAATCAGTATCAAGAAGTAACGATATGACTCCCTGTAAAAATTACGGTTCTTTGTCTGCGGTGGTGCAAAGAGCCTATGAAAAGCCCGATAGCTTAAGTAGTCATGAAAGGCAACAGTTAGAAAGTGTCATCGGCACCAGAGCAACAGGAGAGATAATGTCAGGGAAGCGAAAAGAGTGGGTTCCTGAATTTGAGGGGATATTCGCCCAGTTTGAAACATCATCTAGCTCGGTAGATGTAGCAGTACAGGCTAATAAAACTAACTCAAACATAGATTTGATGGGGGATTTGCCCAAAGTCAATCTAGATTTAAACCCCAAGGGCAGTAGTGGTTTCTTGCCAGCTCCCATTATTAATCACTTTACAAATGCTGGCTATCCAGAAGTAGTCAGCACAGAGGTGTATGTAGACGATGTGGCTACAAAGAGCGTTCCAGCCCAAGCCTATACAATGGGTAAGAAAATCGTGGTGCGATCGGCAGAAGCGAATAATCCAGAAATATTAGGCCATGAAGCTACCCACCGCTATCATCAAGAGTATTTTAATGTGGAGCCGAACATTGCTGATACCTCCATCAATAATGACCCAAAAATGGAACAGCATGGGGACGCAAATGATAAAAGGATAGCTCGAAATAAACCGGTGTCGCTACACCTCTCTGGTTATAGTAGCTTTTCCCAGTCTACCTTATCTAGTACCTCAGTTATTCAGAGGGTGAGGATGGATGATTATAATCTAGCTTTCGCTATTGAT
>JAJEAQ010000007.1 GCA_022822685.1 Trichodesmium sp. jk18x7bins.61 | reverse complement strand
GCTTTGATACCAAATCCGGTTATTGTAGGGTAGTTATCTCCTATCCCAAAATCCTCTCTAGGCAGAGACTTTGACTTTATTGAATACCTCCTTACTAAACTGGGTTTAGTATGATTAGTATACTAAAACTGGGGTTAACTTGAAAAAAGCAGAAGGGAGTAATTAGAGGTGAATTGCTTAAGGACCGCTAATTGAAGACCACCTACGTTAAAAATTTTGTAGGGGTTATGAAACCTCTTGATACTCCTTCACGCCTAAGCCAGCTACATTCGTCAGTCCCACAGAATTCCATTCACAATTCTGGCTTCAATCGACTGAATTCTTTTTTGATAATCTGTTAATCCCAAACAATTTGTATATAAAAATTATCAGCGCTTTTTATATTTATTCTAGGCTTTTATTTAGATATAACTATAGCTGTTGAGTTTATTGTGAATCCTTTATTTTTTTCATCAAAGTCTCTCGAACCTCAAGCCCAAGGAAAATTGTCTAATGGATTTTATTTTTTAATCCGGATTGCTAAACCCCAGGAACTGAGAAGTATTACTGAAATCTTAACCAATAGTTTTTACTCGCGTCAAGGAATTATGGGTTGGGCTTATCCTTTTTTACGACTAGGTATTTACGAAGATTTGCTTAATCGAATTCGTTCTAAAAGTGGCCACTATTTATGTCTTGTTGCCCTAGTTGTGAGAGATGCTGAATCTACTAATATGAGAGAGCAAAATTTGGTGGGAACTGTGGAAATTAGTATGCGATCGCGAAGCGGAACAAACTTTTTATCGCACCAGCAAAATTTAGTTTTATCGCCAAGCGGAACCGATGTTCTATCACTCAATCCTTGGCCTTTAGATAATTTTGAGTATGTCTATTTGTCAAATTTAGCTGTTGATTCAGATTATCGAAGATTAGGAATTGCTAAACAGTTATTAAATTGTTGTGAGCATACTGCATTAGAATGGGGTTTTTGCGACCTATACCTTCATGTATTAGAAAATAACGATACTGCTCGGAGACTTTACGATGGAGCTGGTTATAGATTACAAGAGGTTGAATGGACTTTGGGTTCTCTATTATTCAAACAACCTCGCAAGTTACTTTTGCGTAAATCTTTTTCAGGTAAGACTTAAGCCTAGATGACAAACTATTGTTATCCTTGGCTCATATTTATACCAATTTCAAAATATATTGCTACGCAGTTTTTGTGGGTAGGAGGTGCGGAGTTAGGAGTAGTGATATCAAATCCGTTTAATTAAGTATAAAAAAATTGTCCGAGCGACCTAATTACCGAATCTTATCTGATCTCTTCCCTACTGAATACCGATGCTAGCAGATTTGATATGATTTATATTACATCTGGGATGAGACTATATTTACTCGCTTCAGTTATCTCTCTTCTGTTTCTCTCACACAAAGCAATCACTCAAAATTCGATCGCAAGGTAACTGGCGTTGTTAAATAAAGAGATAAAACTTGAACAGATTTGACCCCAAATACTTAAAAATCGTAAGTAATACTTTTTTTGCTAAGTATAGCGCTACTCATTCAGGTTAGGACATCCCTCTGTTGCCTCTTGCCTTTCAATCCATATTTTTGTCCTAACCAAAGAACGTACTTCTATAGTGCAACTAACTACCTGTTTTCCCCATCAAACAAAAAGCGCAGCATCCTCTAGTTCCCCCTATCAAATAAAAAACGAAGCATCTTCTGGCTTCCCCCTTTCGAAGGGAGACGGGAGGGGGATTTCTTTAGGGGGCGTTGGGAGGATAAATATAGTTCAGGACTTACGCAAAAGCACTATATATAGTAATTTCCAACTATTGCGCAACAGTATATAGAGCGTTTCATCTCCCCAAATGCGTAAGTCCTGTAGTTACAACTGCACACAGAATTGGTATCAGGGCTGTTTCTACTACAAGATAATCATCTTTCAAGTTACCAACGCCAGGTAAATTGAGCAATTTGACAAAAATTATGATTTCTTAAGGGCAAATATAGCGCTTCGCCCTGGTATAGTTACATATTAAAATCGGGGAACTGCTCAGTAAAAGGAGATTCAACCCTGATTTGTAAATACGCCAGAGCGAAGCGCTATAATTGAGCGATTCGCGCCGCGAGAAGTCCCGGAATCGCTCTTTCTATAAAATTTCTAATACCTATAAATCAAAATAGTTTGGCCAAAGTGACAGCAGAGATAGGGCAATACAGTTGCTGTTAGAGTCAAAAACCTTAAACTGCGTAGGTAGGGTTGAAATAAATAAATTCAGACTTCCTTCCACCTTTTTGCTTCTAGCTCAACGAGTTAATTAATTACCAAAATTTCCTGGCAAATCAATCTCAAATTTCCTCAACAAAAAAGCAAACTCATCTGTAATTTCTTCGATAATTTTCATTGTAGGTTTTCCCGCTCCATGTCCTGCTTTAGTTTTAATCCTAATTAACACTGGATTATCTCCAACATGAGCTTCCTGTAAAGCTGCAATAAACTTAAAACTATGAGCTGGAACAACTCGATCATCATTCATAGCAGTAGTAACTAAAGTTGCAGGATAAGATATTTCAGGCTTTAAATTATGTAAGGGAGAATAAGCATATAAAGCTTTAAATTCTTCCAGATTATCAGGAGAACCAAAGTCAGCTACCCACGCCCAACCAATAGTAAACTTATGGAAACGTAACATATCCATTACTCCCACAGCAGGTAAAGCTGCACCAAATAATTCTGGTCTTTGAGTTATACAAGCACCTACCAATAAACCTCCATTACTTGCTCCAGTAATAGCCAGTTTTTTTGATGAAGTCCACTTCTGCTCAATTAACCATTCAGCAGCAGAAATAAAGTCATCAAATACATTTTGTTTTTGCTGTTTTATCCCTGCTTTATGCCACTCTTCACCATATTCTCCACCACCACGAATATTTGCGATCGCATATACACCACCCATCTCCAACCAGACTAATCTACTAATAGAAAAGTTGGGAGTTATGGAAATACTAAACCCACCATATCCATACAGAATAGTGGGATTATTACCATCTAGTTTTACTCCTTTTTTATAAGTAATAAACATTGGTACTTTTGTACCATCTTTACTACTATAAAAAATTTGCTTTGTCTCAAATTCATCAGGATTAAAATCCACCTTTGGTTGCCGATATATTGTACTTTCACCAGTCACCATATCATAATGATAAATAGTTGGCGAAGTTGTAAAACTAACATAACTATAAAATGTACTTGTCTCCTGACGCTTACCATAAAAACCACCAACTGAACCAATACCAGGTAAATCTACATCCCGCACTGGCGAACCATCAAGATTAAATATTTTTATCTGGGTATGAGCATCTTTTAAATAAAAAGCAACAAATTGATTATTAAGTGTACCTACTCCTTTTAATGTATCTGTTGTTTGAGGAATAATTTCTTGCCAATTACCCTGATTTTCACCTTTAACCAAAGAAGGTGATGGTGAGTTATTAATATCAATTGCAATAACTCGTTTTTTCGGAGCATCAAAATCTGTCAGGAACCAGAATATATTCTCATCATTATCAATCAGACTATATTCAGCCTCAAACTCACTAATTAGTTCTACTATTGGCGCATCTGGTTTAGTCAAGTCTTTATAAAAAACTAAATTTTTTGTGTCAGTACTTTGCCAAATTTTCAGAACTAAATATTTACCATCTTCTGTAACAGAACAACTAAAACTCCATTCTTTTTTATCGGCCCTTTCATAAATCAGTACATCATCATCTTGAGAAGTACCCAATCGGTGATAGTAAACTTTCTGTAAATAATTAGTCTCTTCTAATTTTCCCTCTTTTGGTTGTTCATAGCGACTATAAAAAAGGCCATGATTATCTTTTGTCCAATCTGGTTGATTGAATTTTATCCATTGCAAAACGTCTGGTAAATCTTCCCCAGTTTCAATATCTTTGATGCGCCATTCTTTCCAATCTGAACCAGAGTTACAAATACCGTAAGCTATTAATTTGCTATCTTGACTAATCGCAATTCCAGAAAGAGCTACCGTACCATCTTCTGATAATTTATTTGGATCTATCAGAACTTTTGGTTCCGCATCAAGTGTAGGTACAGTATATAAAACACTTTGGTTTTGTAAACCATCATTTTTATAATAGAAGTAGCGATCGCCTTCTTTAAAAGGAACACTATATTTTTCATAATCCCAGATTTGAGTTAGTCGTTTTCTAATAATTTCTCGTTCGGCAATTTCTCCCAGATAATTAAAAGTAATTTCATTTTGAGCTTTCATCCACTCTTGAGTTGCTTCTGGGTTAGAGTCTTCTAACCATCGATAGGGATCAGGAACTTGAACACCGTGATAATTTTCTACTGTTTCTGTTTTTTTAGTGATAGGATATTTGAGGAGTTGTTTTGGATATTTCATGTTTTTTGTTTGTGAATAATTTATTTAAAATCAGAAACAAATCTCACCGTTATCAAGTTTTTCTTGGAGTTGGGCTTTTATATTGTTGCCAAACTTAAGGTCAGATACTAGATGAGTTAAATCTTTGTAGGGATGACTTTTTCTGTTCTTGATCAGCTTTTTTCTTTTTACAGCTTGAATGCGCAAGCCTTTAAAAGTAGCTATTAATTCATATTCATTTGCTGTATTGATATTAACAGCAGTTGCACCTTTTGAATCTGTTGATGGAGCTGATTTTGTATCAATAACTTTATCTATAGTTGTACTTGTTGAATCTATTGATGGAATTGATGTTGTATCAGTAACTTTATCTGCTTGAATAAATATAATATTTTGCAACTCTAGCTTTCGTTTTAAAAGAGGTGGACATGAAGGGGCAATCATAAAAGCTAGTTCTGCAGGAGTATTCTCTGAAGGATGTGGATTAAACCCTAAATCATCTAACCATTCACTAAAATTATCCAAGTGTTCCATGATCAATTTATAATTTTTAGCTTCACCAAAGGCTCTAGCGATCAGGATATCATTATGAAGCAATTCTACATAGCAATCTAAGTTGTATTTTCGCCCAGTTTTGCCTTTAATTTGTTTTGTAGTTTCTACTGCTGATAGTGTGCATGCTTTATGTTTTAAATATTTTTCCCACTTTTCTTGACACTTTGCTTTGACTAATTCACGAGCATCACCTTCAAATTTTTTCTCTCGTTGTTCGGGAAAATACTTTTCATGTATTTCTATAACTTTTCCTGCATAATTTTGACAAAATTCTCTGAAATTTTTAGCAGGATTGACAGGTATATCTTTCATCTCTTGCCAAGCATTATCAAAATTTTTATACCCCTTGTATGCTCCTTTAA
>JAJEAQ010000039.1 GCA_022822685.1 Trichodesmium sp. jk18x7bins.61 | reverse complement strand
AACGTTCTTCAGGATTATTGGTGGAGGTACAAAACCCGCGCGCCCCCAATTCCTTCCCACCCTGTAGACGAGTGTCGCAGACACGAAGGGGAATCGGAGCGGGGAGTGTTGAAAATCCAAAGCGAGAATATATATCTCGTCCGCTAGTTAAGAGTTGAGAGATTTTAGCCTAGAGCTGATATTTCCAGGGTTTTTCATCCCTGGATTTCCTTAGCATAGAAAACTGAATAAATCCAGCTTTTAGCAGGAGTTTCACCACTTACAGCGTATTCCATGTAAATGTAGTACACTAATTTGAGTAATTCAATTCCCTTATATGAAAGCTGATTCGATTGCTCCGTGAAAAAATAGTGAAAGCTTATGAACAATGTAATACTTCCATCCGGAAAGTTGCCGCCCGATTTGATGTGAGTCAAGCTTTTGTCCAGAAACTATTGAAACAAAAACAAGTAACTGGTCATGTTAACCCAAAAAAACAAGGAGGATGCCTCAAAAGTGTTTTACATTCCCACACAACTCAATTGCTTGATATGGTAGAAAAATATCCAGATTATACCTAGTCAGAATACTGTGAATATTGGTTATCTAACTACCAGCAATCTATCAGCCCGAGTATGACGTGTCGTGAACTCAAAAAACACAATCTGACCCGAAAAAAAAACATACGCAGTAGTCAGTCAGCCACAGAAAGAGTGCAAATTTTGAGGTATAAATATCGGCAGAAGGTGAAAAAATAGACCCCTTAAATCTAGTATTTTTGGATGAAATGGGTGTTCTCTTGTGATTAACACGAAGCCATGCACGTACAAAATCTGGTAGTAGAGTCTATGATTTATCACCATTTTCTCGAGGAAAAAAAGTCACAGTTGTCGGAGCAATTAGTCTCACAAAAGTAGTAGGATGAATGACACTCAATGGGTCGATGAATGGCCTGGTATTTCAAGTTTTTATTGAACATTTATTAGTACCTTCGTTATGGTTCGGGGCAGTAGTTGTGATGGATAATCTGCCTGCTCATAAATTAAAAGTAATTGAATCGTTAATTCAATCGACTGGTGCGAGTGTGCTGAATTTATCACCGTACTTTCCAGACTTGAATCCGATCGAATTATGGTAGTCAGAACTGAAAGGTTTTTGAGGTCAGTTTAAGCCCACTACGACCAAGATGGTTGACATCATACTTGCTACTGTACTTGATTTCTTAAAGACTAACCACTTCAAAAACTATTTTCAAAGTTATACTACTGTACTTCATAAACCACCGAATACGCTGTATATTTAGGGGCTAAATAAAAACTACAAACAAGGTTTTTTTGCTCATTAATTAAGCTAATATGACCTTAATTGGTCTTTGTTATGAATTAATAGAAGACCAGAAAAAAATCAAAAAAAATATAACAAGCTGTTAAATTTTAAATGGAAACTACCGAAAAATGGATCTAGATCAAGAACTAGACAAAACAATATCAAGCTTTGCAGATATTCAAGCAGAACTAAATATCCTTAACGCTAAAGATGCCTTAAAAGATATCGTAAATAATCTAGATTTAACTTCAGAAGAAAAAGCAGGATTAGACTTAGAAATTGCTGGATTAGAGGCAATGTTAGAAAAGCTAGAAATAGCCTCGATACATATTGCTGTATTTGGTATGGTAGGCAGAGGTAAATCTTCACTACTCAATGCTTTATTAGGAGAAAATGTATTTGAAACAGGTCCAATTCATGGTGTTACGAAAGGGGCAGAAATTAGAAAATGGCAACTAGGAAGAGAAGATTTGGAAGAAGTAGAGTTGTCATCTAAAAATGCTTTAACTTCCTACAGAATATCCCAAATTGAACTGATTGATACTCCTGGTATAGATGAAGTGGATGGAGAAACTAGGGAATTAATGGCCCGACAGGTAGCAAAACAGGCAGATTTACTCCTCTTTACTGTCGCTGGAGATATTACCCAAGTAGAATATGAAGCTCTTTCCTGCTTACGAGATGCTGGTAAACCAATTTTGCTAGTGTTCAATAAAATAGACCAATACCCGGAGGCAGACAGATTAGCTATATATAATAAAATTCGAGATGAGCGAGTGCGTGAGTTACTTTCACCAAATGAAATAGTTATGGCAGCAGCTTCTCCACTTGTGGCCAAGGCGATGCAACGTTCAGATGGTGGTGTTGGAATAGAGATGGTGCGAGGAGCACCCCAGGTAGAAGATTTAAAGCTGAAAATACTAGAAATTTTAGACCGAGAAGGCAAATCTTTAGTGGCTCTCAATAGTATGCTCTACGCTGATGGTGTAAATGAACAGTTGGTAAAGCGGAAAGTAGAAATTCGTTCTCAAAGTGCTAATCAGGTGATCTGGAGAGCAGTAATGGCTAAAGCAATGGCGATCGCTCTCAATCCTGTAACTGTGGTAGATGTTATCAGTGGAGCTGTAATTGATGTAACGATGATCCTAGCTTTATCAAAGTTATATGGAATTAATATGAGCCAAAGGGGAGCAATAGATTTACTACAAAAAATCGCTATTAGTATGGGTGGCATTACTGCTAGTGAATTATTAGCAAATATGGGGCTAAGTTCTGTGAAAGGATTACTAGGTTTGGCTGTACCTGCTACTGGGGGGTTGTCTTTAGCACCTTATTTGTCTGTAGCAGTGACTCAAGCAACAGTAGCTGGTTTATCATCTTATGGAATTGGACAGGTAACTAAATCTTATCTAGCTAATGGTGCATCTTGGGGAGAGTCAGGCCCGAAAGCTGTAGTGAGTCATATTTTGGCATCTTTGGATGAAACTTCCATTATGAGTCGAATTAGGGAAGAGTTAATTAGTAACTTAAAAATCAAAAATTTTAGTAATTAGCCGTAGTTGTTAGAGACTGTTTGTAAAGTAAATATTAAGATAGCTAGAATGTTTAATTCTGGCGTTGCTGAATGAAGGTATGAATCGTCAATTGGCGACTAATTATATACCTCATGATGGGAGCTATTTCAGTTATTCAATTGCTGGAATTCATACCCAGTTTCAGCAACGCCTTTAATTCTGATGGCCGGCGGCGGACAACTAAAATTCTGATCAGTGTCAGGAGATATTGACCCCAGGGCCGATCCTACGCCAGAATTTCATCGGAGTTTTACAAACAATTTCTAGATAGCACATCATTGAGCGATCGCTCTTTATTTATATATAAAGTTCTAGAACTTCTAGGGTTTTTCACTTTCGTAGACTATGTAATTTTGGCCTTCAACTCCCCCAGCCTTGAGGAATTGTCAATTGTCAATTGTCAATTTTGTCAAATCTAATACCATTTCACCAAATGCCTGTCACATATAAAGCCTCTATAATGAAATCCCATCCTGCTAAACAAGCAATCTCATATCGAGTCAAATTATTCATAATTTTTTCTAAGTTTTTTCTGAAATCTTCACTTATTGTTAAATAGTTCCCACTTCAATTTTTCTTTGATTTGTTCCCATAGTCCTTCTCTGGGATTCACTTCCGAACATTGTGGAGGTTGATACAGTAATATGATCTTAGAAGGTATCTGGAGAAATTCTGAACTATAAAACTTGGCATTATCTAGTTGTATGAGCTGTAAGTCTAGGGGAAATTTTTCCGAAAATGCTTCTCCTCCCGAAAATGCTTCTCCTAATTTCTCAAAACAAGTAGTGTCTGTATGATTAAATTCCCAGAAAAAACTTTCTCCACTTCAAAGTTCTACAGCACCATAAAGAGCCAAATTTTTACGTGGCAACTGTACTTTTTTTTTCTTAGTTTTACTCCTTTAATTGTGAGACAACGCCTTTGAATTGTTTTGAGGCAAAAGGGACTTTCATCTTGACACCAATATCTTACCTATCTGATTTTCTGCTTAATTATAGATTTCTTTTCGACAAGTTTCCTTAACTTCAGTGGTAGTTTTCTTTAAGGCTTCTTCTGCACTAGGAGATTTTTTACTACTTTGAGGACGAGGTACTTTTAGCTTTGAACAGAGACGGTGATGTACTGTAGAATGGATTACTTTGTCAGAAGCTTCTATTCTTCAAACTGCTTTTAACCATTTTTGAATTTCTTTATAGCTACTAAAACCTTCTCTCATCTGCAGTTCTAATTTTAACTTTTCTAATCCCCAATCAGGAATTGAGGCCAGAGGTCCAGAACTTGTTTTTAAATTTGATAGTTGTTCTATTCCACCCTCTCGATATTGACGTAACCATCTTTGAACTGTTCGGCGTTCGCACCCCAAAGTTACTGCTGAATATTGCCCAGTTTCCATCAGTTTAGTCTTCGGTAAGTACAATGCTTGAACTCTTGACTTCCCTCTGGCTGTCCTTTGACTGTTCATGATTTTTTTGCTGTTCAGGAGTTTCTGTAATATCGATTTTTGCTGCTCTGCTTATAGTCACAAAAATATGTATGTATGGCCTTCTATACTAGTTGTGATATACTTAAGGTGAAATGGTTTAATCAGTATTAAACCATAGAAATTAACTATCTTTTTAGGAGCGCTCCCTACCTCGCTAAGATAATTAATTTCCGCGTTTTACTATTTTCAGAGATGTCTAAAATGGAGTTCAAAATGGGCAACATATATTTATCAAAGGCCAAAACACCAATTTACTGGTCAAAACCCAAAAGTCCTACAATAGCAACAAAAAAAGTAAATGAAGTAAATGTAGTTCAGCAAAAACCAGCAGAACAAGAATTCAAAAGCGTATTCAACCTGGTGGGAGGTAGCAATCCAAAGACTGTTCAACTTATGTATTCTGCATATAAGCAGCAGCAGCAACAAAAACTCCTAGAAGAACTTAGGAAGAAACAGAAGGGAAAGGGGAAACCAACAGAAGCTCAAGTTGAGGGTGCAAGTGTGTCGTCGCTGAGTCAACAGATGGAAAAGATGAGCATTTCAAAACAAGGCTCCCCTGGCTCAGGCCACCCCAGAGGCGGGGTGCGAAAAAGAATGGCAGGAAGAAGGGGAAAGCTAACTCCCGAAATGCCGGAACAAGGAGTAGTAGGAGATAGTAGTACAGATGAAGAAGGAGTTTATGGAGATGTAGAAGAGTATAAGATACATTATGAAGAATCACCCCTCGGAGCTTCTGCGCAAAATTATGAAGAAGAATCAGAGGATTTGTATGCAGTGGTTTCTGAGCCAGTAGTGGTTCCTCGTCAATTCTCCCCAGATGAGAGGAATCTTTATGAAAATGTGTCAAATGTTCAGCAAAAATCAGACTGGCCAGAAGAATTGGCTAATAAAGTCGTTGTTTGGGAGGATGAGGAAGGTGTTGAGTATGCAACGATTTGTCCTGCATTGCCTCCAAGAGATGGTGCACCTGCATTGCCTCCAAGAGAAGAAAAGGAAAAGAAGTAGCCCTAAAGCCGTAAGGATAAGTTGTAGTGATGGACAAAAAGCAAAATTGCTCCAATGTGATTTTCCCGCTTTTTGGAAAGCGAAAGCGTCAGCTTAGGAGCGTCACGCACTAATAGAGAGAGAGGTTGCATGGAATCTCCCTGGGGGTTCTCAGAAACGAGGTTTATTATAGTTATTCAATGAGACACGATATAAGCTTGACACTCCCCCTTCTCTTTAGAGAAGGGGATTCTTTAGAGGAGCTGTAAATCTGGCTCAAGTCACGATTTCCACATGGCCAGTACCGTACCGTAGTACGTATACAGCAGCAGCCCACTAGGCGGTGCCAATTGCCACTACTCTCTCTGGTTTAAAACCATTGAGGCTACTTTTGAAGTTGTTGGTTGATTTACTCCCTCTGATTTACAACCTGCTGTCTAACGGCTAGAAACAGAGTGCTGGCAGCACCAGGCTCCCTTTGAGGTTAACCACCCTTTAACTGAAGCGTCCATTAGCTAACTAGCTCTCACCATGATTCAGAGGTCAACCTGTCTTTGTGGTTAATTATATATAACACATTTTTTGACTACGGGTTAAAACCCTTCGCGTCGCTTCCATCCAGCCGTTAAAACGGGCTAGTTTCCCACTTACCGAAAATTGATGATGAAGCTTGAAAGTTTTACCTACCCTCTACTTATGCAAACATGATTCCATACTATTAGCACAATTAAAAAATCCTGTTTTTCAGTTCTTTCTGTATTTAATAACTCTAGAGGGTATCTATAAATAAAATATCAAGCCTTGATGTAGGGTGGGTTAGGTGGGAAGAATTCCACACTAATGATCGGATATTTTATCATCCGCCGTCACCAAGCGAAAATTAGCTATTTGATGCTGTTTTTAGATTTTTTTTCAGATATCTTCTAGATCTTCAGATACTGTTTGTCAACTAAATATTAAGGTAGCTATAGTTGTTAATTCTGATGGGTTACGGCGGACAAATAAAATTATGATGAGTACAAGGAAATATTGACCC
>JAJEAQ010000272.1 GCA_022822685.1 Trichodesmium sp. jk18x7bins.61 | reverse complement strand
CTAATTTAATTTATCACTCCTGTAAATACTTTTTCTGCTGGTCCTGTCATATAAATTGTGTTGTTTGTAGTTGACCATTCAATCTCCAAACTACCTCCAGGTAGTTCAACTGTAACTTGTCTATCACACCTTTGAGTTATCACCCCTGCCACTACTGATGCACAAGCCCCTGTACCACAAGCTAATGTTGCACCTGCACCTCTTTCCCATACCCGCATTTTTAGAGAATTTGGCCTAATCACTTGAATAAATTCTGTATTAGTCCTCTCAGGGAATACTGAGTGATTCTCAAACTGAGGTCCTAATTTTTCCAAATCTATAGCAGCAACATCTTCTACAAAAGTTATGCAGTGAGGGTTGCCCATATTCACACAGGTGATAGACCAAGATTTCCCCCCTACTACCAAACTTTGATCCATAACTTTCTGATCAGCATTACCAAAAGTTGTTGGTATTTCCGATGCTAGTAATCTTGGCTGTCCCATATCAACTGTTACCTGGCTATTATCTTTTAATTCGATTGTGAGTAGACCTGCTCCAGTGTAAATTTTATGTTTAGTCTGACGATTGTTATCTATTTCAGCGATAAATTTAGCTAAACATCTCATCCCATTACCACACATTTCTGATTCTGAGCCATCAGAATTAAAAATCCGCATGGTATAATCTGCTTGCCCCTCTCTAGGTAGGGCAAAAATCACACCATCAGCACCAACACCAAAATTGCGATCGCACAATTTTATTGCCTCTTCTGGTGTTAGTATAGGCTGTAACTGGTAGCGATTATCAATCAAAATAAAATCGTTACCCAAACCATGATACTTAGTAAATGATATTCTCATTATGTTCCAATAACTAGCTTAGTATTAAATTTTACACAAAACAACTAGATTAAAGATATTAAAAACTTACTATGTCTGACTTTGATACCAGTTTACCAAGTATTCGCCAGATTCAAACCTACATTAAAGAGAAGAAAGAACTAGAAATAAAACTAATTACTAACGGTCTTCATGTGGGAAAAGTTTCCTGGCAAGACCAACACTGTATCTGTCTTTTAGACGAATCTGATTTACCAATTCTAATTTGGCGACAATCTATTGTTTATCTAAAACCAAAAAGCTAATAGTACAAAGCTATTATGAATCGGAGTTGTCTGTTATTTCTAACTCTTAAATTTAGCTTAATCTCTAATAAGCCTCACGTCTAAAAATATATAGCGGTTGGTAACTAAGTTAATTACAATTAAAAATTAGTTGGAAAATTTTGGATGAGTACTTCCTCTTCCTCAGTTTATTATAGTTTGTCATCAACTATCATAAATTCAATTGGCCAGGCTCAAATTGTCTCTTGCTTTCTAGGGCGTTGAGTATTTAACAAACCAATATTACTGATTAGTAGAAAACTTGTGAAACTAGCGATCGCCACAATTTGGATGAGCGACATTTAAGAGGTGAATGACGCATTTGGCCACTACCGTCACAAAGTCTTCACACTGCCCTACTTATCTTTTCAAGAATAAAGCCTGAGACATGCCTATTTTTTGATTTTTGTAGCTTGACTCATAAAATTACTCATAATCTGTTTTTTTTAACCTCCTTGGTTTGGGCAATATTCATTTGCCGAATTTGATTCAGTTCATGGAAACCACCACAAAGAAGGAGCCGATCGCCCAAATGTAGTTCTGTATCTCCTTGAGGCCATCTCATAAATTTTCCTTCTCGCCGAATTGCTTGAACCTGTACCCCATACTGACCACTTAAATCTACCTCTGACAATTTTTTGTCCACAAATGGACTAGACTCATCTAACATCAACCATTGGCTGGAGGTACTTTCCCCAGGCAAAGCTATTTCTCCTCTAGCCAATTGCTCAAAACTATCTAATTCTGAAGGTTCTCCCACTAACAGCAGTTGATCACCAATATCTAATATTGTCTTTCCTTCTGGGTAGTCAATTTCCTCTCCTTGTTCCCTACGAATAGCTACTAAGCTGACTCCTGTCAATCTTCTCAAGTGAGTTTCTGCCAAACTCATCCCAGTCAAAGGAGAATCTTCAGGTAAATAATACCATCTATTATTAAGATCTTGAATTGCTGCTTTTAAATCCCTGGATATTTCAGGATCTGGTATTGCAGGGCGTAATGCTTGATAATGACTTTGACGAATTTCTTCAACTTCTTTTTGAATAACTTTTGCTGATATCCCCATACCGAGTAGCAAATGATGAGAAAGTTCCAAACTTGCTTCAAAATTTGGTTCAACCACTTCCCTAGCCCCTAGCTGGTAAAGCAGTTGAATATCTTTATATCGGTTAGCTTTGACTACAATATCTAAGTCAGGTGCAAATTCTAAAGAGCGCTTGAGGCCAAGTCTTGTACTCATTGAGTCTGGTATAGCGATCGCCATTGCCATCGCCCTATCTACACCGGCTGCTTCCAATACTTGCAAGGAGCAAACATTACCATAAAGGTAAGGAATGCCTTTTTGTCGCAACTGTTGAGCTACTCTTTCAGACTGATCAATAACTAAAAAAGAAATATTATGACCTTCCAGTTGTTTTACCAAGTTACGTCCCACCTGTCCATAGCCACAAACAATAACATGATTTTCTAGAGGTAAATCTACAGATCTTGCCACAGTAGGTTTTTTTGTCTGGTAGAGATAATTTTGTAACCAAGGAAAGGTTTCAGCCCAATTTAACAACTGTGGGGCAATTTTGAGGACAAAAGGTGTAATTACTAAAGTTACAGCAGTTGTTCCTAAAATTAGTAAGTACACTGGACGAGAAACTAATCCTAATTTTTGTCCCGCACTAGCAAGAACAAAAGAGAATTCTCCAATTTGAGCTAGCCCTAAACCTGCCAGAATAGCTGTTTTCAAAGGATACCCAAAAAACCTAACTATAGGAGTGACAATCAAAAATTTTCCCACTAGAACTAGAAATACTAAACCTAGGATGATTTCTAAATGACTCCACAGGAAAAATGGATCGATTAACATCCCGATCGCCACAAAGAAGAGAGCAGCAAATATGTCTCGAATCGGTTCAACATAAGTCAGAGTTTGATCAGCGTATTCAACTTCAGATATCATTATACCAGCCACAAAAGCTCCCATTTCAATCGAAAAGCCTAAATGTTCAGTGAGCAGAGCTATTCCTAAGCAGAGAGTTACTACTCCGAGGAGAAATAATTCTCGACTCTCAGTTTTTGCCAAAAACCTGAGCAAGGATGGTATAATCCATATCCCTGCTCCTATAGCAGCAAAGGCAAATAAACTGATTTGTAGAAGCGATCGCCCTACTGCGATACCAATAATTTCTGGAGGCTGGTTTAAAGCAGGCAAAACAGCTAACATTAGTCCCAAAGCCAAGTCCTGAACTACTAAAATCCCTAACATGACTTGGCCGTGTGATGTTGAAGTTTCATTCCGCTCCATCAAACATTTAAGAACCACTGCTGTTGAAGATAAGGATAGTATGGCTCCTAAAAAAACTCCTTGGGCTGGAGAAGATACCCATCCGATACCTAAAGATACTAATGTTGTCACCAGAATAGTCAGGGCAATTTGTAGTCCACCTCCACCGAGACTAATAGCTTGGACTTTTTTTAATTCTGCTAAAGAAAACTCTACTCCCAAAGCAAATAGTAAAAAAGCGACTCCTAGTTGAGCCAAGGTTTCTACTTGAATCAGTTCTTTAATCAAACCAAGTCCTGCTGGTCCAACAATTATCCCACCTAGTAGATAACCCAATAAAACTGGCTGTCGCAGTAGTGCTGCAAATAGCCCTCCTGCTGCTGCTGCTGTCAGAACTAATACTAAGTCGATGATTAACCTGAAATCTTCTTGCACGGATTTTTATATGAATGTATTGTAAAGGTATATTAACTCCAAGATACAATAATCATATTTTATGGGTGATTTTTGATAGTTTTTAGGTTAAAGAAGAAGGCAATGGGAATTTCAACACCTATAAAATTGCTGACTCTTTCTGTCTTCTAAGGTAAGGATTCAGAGCCTATAAAAAAGCCTATAAATCTTGATGGATAAGC
>JAJEAQ010000275.1 GCA_022822685.1 Trichodesmium sp. jk18x7bins.61 | reverse complement strand
TACTACCAAACTTGTGATTAGGGAACAGCACGGTATGTGGAAAAACAGCATATAATCCTCTTTGCCCACTTCACGGGGACAGGATTTGAACCTCTAAAACCAAATCAAAGATTATGGTTTACGATTGCTCAGAATCTATTTCACGAATGCTGCATTCGATTTTCAGGTACGGAGACCTTAAATATCGATACTTTTGCATGCATGCCTGTTCCCTCTTGTCTATCCTGAAGGGAGTTGAATTTTTGATTTTAGACCAGAGCATTTGCCTCCGTTAGGAGGAACTTCGCTTGCCTCCGTTAGGAGGAATTTCGCTTTCGGCTTCTTCTAATCAGGTTGTCATCGCACATTAAAGGTCGAGATTCATCATGGGCTAGGTGCGGAAGTAATTCCGCACATTAGGATCCCCATCCCAAAGGCCTAATTTGAGTGTGTGGGGCAACTCTGGTGATCAAGCTAAGCAAGAACCGGTTCTTGCTGTGGCCAACGGTTCATAGTTTTGCCAATTACTGCCATTTCTTGCATTAACTGATCGAACCTATCAGGTGTCAGAGATTGGGGGCCATCTGATAGAGCTTTGGCTGGGTGGGGATGGACTTCAATCATTAAAGAATCTGTCCCTGCTGCGATCGCAGCCATGGTCATGGCAGGTACATACTCAGATCTACCAGTACCATGACTAGGATCAATCATAATTGGTAAATGAGTCAGCGATCGCAACACTGGTATGGCAGATAAATCTAGAGTATTACGAGCATAGCTGCGGTCAAATGTACGAATACCACGTTCACAGAGAATCACATTAGGATTTCCGGCTGCCAAAATATATTCAGCAGCCATTAACCATTCTTCAATAGTTGCAGACATTCCTCGCTTCAAAACTACAGGCTTATCTTGAGCCCCTACCTTTTTCAAGAGTGAGAAATTCTGCATATTACGAGCACCAATTTGCAATACATCAGCTACTTCAGTCAACTTGGGTAAGTCGGCAGCATCCATCAACTCTGTAATAATGCCTAACCCAGTTTTTTCTTTAGCTACAGCCAACAAATCTAATGCATTCTCACCATGCCCTTGAAAAGAATAAGAAGAAGTGCGAGGTTTATAAGCACCTCCACGGAGAAACTTTGCACCAGCAGCTTTCACCCTTTGGGCTGCTTCAATGATCATCTCCTCATTTTCCACTGAACAAGGCCCAGCAATCACAACTAAAGGATGATGAAGGCCAAAAACTACAGGGCCATCAGGAGTAGATACTACTACTTCACTAGCTTCTCCTTGACGAAACTCCAGACTAGCTCGCTTGTAGGGGCGTTCTACCCGCACAACTTTCTCAATCCAAGGACTTTTTTCTTCTAGTTGTCGTGGATCTAGTTGTGCAGTATCACCTATTAAACCAATTACAACTTTATAACGGCCTGAAATTTTTTCTGGAGTCAGACCCAAATTCATTTCTAGATCGTTACAAAGACGATCTACTTCAACTTCTGGAGAACCTACTTTCATTGCTATAATCATTTTTGTTTTCTAGTTAACTTAGGTTATGAGTTCAATTTTAGGGTTATATTGACCATATCCTGGGATATTAACATTGCCACTACTACAATAGTCTATAAATAAAAAACTAACTTTTTAATTTGGCCTCTTCCCAAGCTTCTTTCATTCGTTGAAAGTTAGTTTTTAATTCTTGCCTGCCCAATAAACTTCCTTTTTTATCTTCATCCCAAGAGGCGGAAAAAATACCATAACTCAAACCAATAACACTTAAACCCCAAAAGCCCATGCTAACTAGCAAAACAGCTTGATTTGGTAATGTAAATAGTTCGTTTGTAATAATATAGTAGCTAATAACAAAAGTTAATAAGGCTAACAGTAAGGGTGTACCAGATAGTAAAACCATCCTACTGCTCATTCCCAGACTAACTACTTCCGGAATTGTATTTTCTCCTCTAGTTTTTTGCTGCTTCTGTTTACTATTATTTTTTGCTTGACTTGTAGTTAGGGAGCTTTGCTCTTCTTTCGCCTTTATTTTAGATGAAATTTGTGATTTCTTCCCTGGCTTTTTACGGTTTTTAGCTGCTTCAAAAGGTGAACGTTGCCGTGATTTATGGGGACATAAATCAGTTTCTAACCTCTAATACCAAGGCGATGAATCAATGTTTTATAGCGTTCTTGACTTTGTCTCTGAATGTATGCTAGTAAACGCTTGCGTCTACCAATCATCTTTAATAGACCTCTTTGAGATGAATAATCCTGCTTATTACTTTTTAAATGAGTACTTAATTGATTAATTCTTTCCGTCAGCATTGCTACTTGGACATCTGCTGAACCTGTATCTGTTTCATGAGTTTGGTACTCACTAATAATCTCTTGTTTGCGTTGTTGTTTTAGAGCCATATATAAGTATCTTTAGTAATATTTCCCACAATTTCGACAGTCTAGTATTATATCACATATATTAGTTTATATCAATAATTGAAGGCACTCGATCTAAATCAGAGATTGATAGATGGAAATTGGTATGCTGAAGTCAAACTAGCATTTTCAGAGAGTTATCAGAGCTTGTTATGAAACTCCAACGAAAATACAACCAACAAAAAACTTGATAATGGGTGTGTAAAAAAGGGGTCGTGTCTCCAGAACTAGCAACCGCCAAGACGGTTAGGACTATAATCGCCAGACATACTCAATGGCATCTCGTCAGCAATCAAAATTTTCTAGACCTTAACTAGAGGGTAGGGCCATGATTAGGCGATTCCGGGACGGATCTCTTTGCTACGCACATGAAACGCGAATCCCTATCTATAAAATACTATTTCTATTCTATGTCCTAACTGCTCTGGCGACTGCTATATAAGCTTTTACTCTACTTTCTATTACAGTATCACATTCATCCTCAGTCCCGCTTAACCCATCACTTATCAAAGATTATAGATGGGAACTACGCGGGGGATTCTGTTCAAAGCTGAGTCGAGCGACTTAACCAACTGATAGCTTCTCTAATCCAATCTTCAGCATTTGTATTTTTGGCCATACTATCATCCTTACTAACAGCCTGTAATGCCTGTATTACCTCTGTACCTGTATATCCCAAAGCCAACAAAGCCATTTCTACTTCCTCTTGAATAGCTGGCGTAATTCCTACTGGTACTGATGTAGTCAAACCAGCATCTTGTCGCCACTCGGCCAATTTATTTTTTAGTTCCAAAGCAATACGCTCTGCAGTTTTAGCACCAACTCCTGGAGTCTTAGCTAATACACGAGTATTTCCTCCCACAATCGCCTGAACTAAGTCTGGTAATTCCAAAGTATCTAACAAAGCGATCGCTAACTGTGCGCCTATTCCACTGACACTCACCAATTGACGAAATAAATCCCTTTCTGAAGCACTACCAAAACCATACAAGACAATTTGCTCTTCCCGTACTTGTTGGTGGGTAAAAACTTGCACCTCCTCCCCTTGCTGCAAACCTTGAGTCAATCTAGGCAGAATTTGTAGCTCATAACCCACTTGGTTAACTTCTAAAATTAGAGTCACGCGCAACCCACTGCCTTTGTGGACATCAGCCACTTTCCCCTTCAGGTAGTTAATCATGTGATTTACTTACACGCTCCATGCTTGTTTTCTGTCGGGTAAGGTTGAGCCTGTCGGCGACCTGTTTCGGCTTCTCCCATCCTTGGCCCGACAGAGAGTTCCGTCATTGTTGCGTCCTCACTACTTGAGCCTGTCGCCGAAAGATTCTTTTGGGTTTACCCTGTTGTATCGTCTGAAGTTTTTGAGATGATTGAGCCACCTCGCCACATAAAAAGGGTGGTTATCTATACTGGCTTGGGGGTGTTGTTTTCACATATAGATGTGAAAACAACACCTATATCGACCTCCTTACCTTTTTGGGGCCAGTCAGGGATAATTTGGCTACTCGTTGAATAACGACGCAGTTTTAGCTAAAGCTACATGAATAATCGGCAACCCGCGACTGTGTTCACCTTTCCATCTCTTTCCCTCTTGCTCCATTCCACCTAATCCCTAGTGGGTGAGCCTACTTTTCGGCCAAAAAGGTAAGGCCTTACCTTTTTGGTCGGCGACCTGCTCAACAGGTCGCGCGTTTCAGTTGAAGTCCCCAATTGAAAAATAGTAGATTTGGTATTCCCAGTATCAGTTAACTTTTATAGGTTAATTAATCCTACAACTTTTTACTGGCAACTAAAGTTGCGGATTCAGCTTTTATCCCCTAGTTGAAACGTGGTAGCTAATTCAATTTTGAAGAAACAGTGCTATACTTGGAAGCTGAAAAAAATTATGATTAAAAGAACAAAAGTTGCTAAATACTAATTATTCACCATAAATAATATTTAAAAATATAATCTTTTTCAAGAAAAGCATAGTTTTTAAAAATTGGTATAAGAGGCTCCCGAATTTTTTGGGTACATAGGCTTATGTCATTACGAGGTTAGAAAATAATATTGGTTTGCTAGTAGGAATTATTACTTTTCTGATGATCAGAAAATACAATTGATACACAAGCTCCCTCTCAATGAACAATATATTTAATAGGTTTTGGGGTAGTTGGACTGAAAAGTTGAACTACAGCTCATCCTCGATCTACAGAATATAGAGTACAAAAAATGTTTAAAAAAAAATCTGACTAGACTTTTAGTCGTAATTACTCTCACATTAACAAGTTGTGTTTCCATTGGAGGTGGACTACAAAGCTTTGTAGACACAATCGATGGTTATGAATTTCTTGATCCCAATGGTTGGCTGGAAGCCAAAGTTAGTGATGGGCCAGACATAGTGTTTCATGACCTAGTTGAGGCGACTGAGGATGTGAGTGTAGTTATTAGTCCCATATTAGGAGAAAAAACTTTAACTGACTTAGGTACTCCTACTGAAGTAGGATATAAACTGAGCAAGAATGTGATCGCACCACCAGATTCTGGTAGAGAAGCAGAGTTAGTCAACGCTGAAGCACGAGAATATAAGACAAAAATGTATTATCAACTGGAGTATGCTGTTAAACTTGCTGATGGTAGAAAACGTCATAACTTAGCCAGTGTAGCAATTAGTCGGGGTAAGCTTTTCACCATGAATATTTCCACTACTGAACCTCGTTGGCAAAAAGTGAATGATAAGTTTGAGCAAGTTATTAACTCCTTTTCTGTATATTAGTTGAAGTTTATAACGGGAGTCACCTCCCGTATTCATATTTAAGATGGAAACTCCCACCTTCATATTAGCTTCATCCTCACCAGCAAGACGTCGCTTGTTAGAAACTGTTGGTATTAATCCTATAGTATTGCCTAGCAATTTTGATGAATCAACAGTTAAATTAACCCAGCCTCGTGAATTAGTAGAAACATTAGCTCAAGCTAAGGCAGAAACTATAGCTAATTCTTTAATAAAAGAAAACTTATCTGGAAAATCATCAAGTTTAATTTTAGGATGTGATTCAGTATTAGTTATTGAAGACGAAATTTATGGTAAACCTGCTGATGCGAAAGAAGCGATCGCTCGTTGGCAAAAAATGCGCGGTAAAATGGGTAAACTCTACACAGGTCATGCTTTAATTGACTTAATTCAAAATAAAACTCTCGTACTTTGTAGAATGACAAAAGTTCATTTTGCTCCTATTAATGACCAGGAAATAGAAGATTATGTTGCTACTGGGGAACCTTTAAAATGTGCTGGGGGTTTTGCCATAGAAGGCAAAGGTGGTTTATTTATTGAAAAAATAAAAGGTTGTCATACCAACGTAATTGGTTTAAGTCTACCATTATTAAGAGTGATGCTCAATAGTTTAGGGTACCAAGTTAGTAACTTCTATTGACTCCTCCTTGGATGTTGCAGTGAAAAACTCTATATAACCCATTTGATATATTTTTAAAGAAAAATTACCCTCTTAAGAGTAGCTAGTATATTCAGCAATTTCAGGTCAGGTAGTAGTCTTTCAGAAGCATTTATTCGACTAATAATAAAACCAAGAAACTGTAAGGCTTAAATTATGGTGAGTCTAAAGAAATATTTCCGCCTCACCCTCCCTACGCAAGAATTTAATCTGAGTTTTACAAATAATCTCTTACAGTAGATAGTGAGTAGTAGGGTTGGTAAATATTGAGCGATAGAACTCCGTTCTGCTGCGCGCTCAAACGCCGAGCCACGATAATTATAGCGTTTTTTGCCCACCTAACATACGCCTATTTCTCAGTATTACCGCCTCAAACTTTGTGGCAATATTTATTGAAATTGATATACTTCTTTTTTTTTTTGATTCGATTTAACTTGCCTGGCGAGAAAATAAGCCCTCTCCCGATAGGGGAGCCTCAGGATGAGAGCCTGGGTTATGACGCTCCGATACACATTAGGTATTTAGTAGACATTATAATTGCAGTAGACATAGAACCAAGTCGAAACAACCATACAACTGACATACAAATACAAACTCAAACCCCATAAA
>JAJEAQ010000108.1 GCA_022822685.1 Trichodesmium sp. jk18x7bins.61 | reverse complement strand
CATATTGGTGTATGTATGCGTCCTCTACCTTATGAACTACTGAATGGACTCAGCCTTGATCTCGAACAAGCTTACGACATCACTCTCAATCAACCCTATAGAGTTCGAATACTCAAATTAGTAGCAGCAGAAGATCATATTGATATTGAAAACTATGCTATTGACCAACAAGAACAATTTTATGGATCATCCCGGGAGCCACAGCGCCTACAAGCCCTGAAAACTGAACAAATTAAAAAGCTACCAGGCTGTACCTTCATCACAAAATGGACAGGTAATAGTTTTAGAGGAGAGGTGGAACCAGGAAAAGCCTGTACTGTAGTCCGTCAAGGTAAAACTACTTACTTAGATAGCCATTTTGAAATAGATCAACACAAATTTATTAGCCATGCATGACCAAGGCCGTGACCCTGAAACAGACCAACACATTTGGGGAGCGATCGCTGGACCTTTTGAATTTGTTCGTTGGGCTAGTTTTGCCGAGGAGGTCATAGCAATTTAGAAAAATATAGTTAGACTAGATGGTGATTAGTAGAAGGGAGGGCGAGTGTTGACTTATTTGCCACTACAAAAAATTTAAGTTTTTTTGCCCGCCTTACATACACCTATTTCTAAGTCTTACCCCCTCAAACTTGGTAGCAATATTTATTAAAGGCAACAGGCCAAACTAAAAAGTACCCTAAATTTCCAAACAATCAGATTTGATTTGAACAAGAAATACCATAATGTGCCAATACCTGATAAATTAAGCCAATATCAGTAAGTAAGATTCAAAGTAAATTTATGAAAGTCCTGGTAATTGGTGGCGATGGCTACTGTGGTTGGGCAACTGCTCTTTATCTTTCCAATCAAGGTTATGAAGTAGGTATCCTAGACAGTCTGGTTCGGCGAGAATGGGATAGACAACTTGAAGTTGAAACTCTTACACCTATTTTCCCCATCCAACAACGTATCGAACGTTGGAAAGGCCTAACTGGCCAAAAAATAGATTTATATATAGGAGACATTACCAACTACGAATTCCTGAGCCAAACACTACATCAGTTTGAACCAGAAGCTATAGTCCACTTTGGTGAACAGCGCTCTGCACCATTTTCCATGATTGACCGTGAACACGCTGTTATGACCCAAGTAAATAATGTTGTGGGCACTCTCAATATTCTTTATGTAATGAAAGAAGATTTTCCAGACTGTCACCTGGTGAAACTGGGAACAATGGGAGAATATGGTACCCCTAATATAGATATAGAAGAGGGCTATATCACCATTGAACATAATGGACGTAAAGATACTCTCCCTTATCCTAAACAACCAGGTTCTTTTTATCATCTCAGTAAAGTTCACGACAGCCACAATATTCACTTTGCCTGCAAAATCTGGGGTCTCCGTGCTACAGATCTTAACCAAGGAGTTGTATACGGTGTATTGACTGACGAAACAGGTAGGGACGAATTATTAGTTAACCGTCTAGACTATGATGGAGTTTTTGGTACTGCCCTCAACAGGTTTTGTATTCAAGCAGCAATCGGCCACCCACTTACTGTTTATGGCCAAGGTGGACAAACTCGTGGCTTCTTGGATATTAGAGATACAGTACGCTGTATAGAAATAGCGATCGCCAACCCAACAGAAGCAGGCAAATTCAGAGTATTCAACCAATTCACGGAAATGTTTAGTATTGTTGACTTAGCAATGATGGTTAAAAAAGCAGGAATATCAATGGGATTAGATGTAGAGATTAATTACCTTGAGAATCCAAGAGTAGAATTAGAGCAACATTATTTTAATGCCAAAAATACAAATCTGCTAGGTCTAGGTTTACAACCTCATTATCTATCTGATTCTCTGTTAGACTCTTTACTCAACTTTGCTATTAAATACAAAGAAAGAGTCGATAAAAATCATATTTTGCCCAAGGTGTCTTGGCATCGATAAAATGTTTTTGACTATTCCCCGCGCTAAAGCGACGGGGATTCTAAATCTACATATATTTATGAGGATAGCCCTTTTTACCGAAACATTTTTACCAAAAATAGATGGTATAGTTACGCGTTTGTGCCATACTGTCGAACATTTACAACGTGCTGGAGACCAAGTTCTCATATTTTCCCCAGCAGGAGGACTTACACAATATAAGGGAGCACAGATTTGTGGCATTGAAGGTTTTCCACTACCTCTATACCCAGAATTAAAATTAGCAATACCAACTCCCACCATCGGAAATCAGCTCAAACTGTTTCAACCAGATATAATTCATGTAGCTAACCCGGCAGTATTAGGCTTGGGAGGTCTCTACTATGGGAAAACAATGAATATTCCACTAGTAGCATCCTATCATACCCACTTACCTAAATACCTACATCACTACGGTTTAGGAATACTTGAAGGTTTACTATGGGAATTACTCAAATCAGCTCATAACCAAGCACAGCTGAATCTTTGTACCTCTACAGCAATGGTAGAAGAGTTAAGAAATCATGGTATAGAACGAGTAGACCTTTGGCAAAGAGGAGTTGATACAGAATTATTTCAGCCCCACCACGCCAGTAGAGAAATGCGCGTACGCCTCAGCCAAGGAAATCCGGATAGTACAATACTAATATATGTTGGGCGTTTAGGTGCAGAAAAAGATATTGACCGTATTAAGCCGATTATCTCGGCCATTCCCAATGCTTGTCTAGCCCTTGTCGGAGATGGTCCTCATCGGCCAGCCCTAGAGCAACATTTTGTGAATACTCCCACCCACTTTGTTGGATATCTACGTGGTCAAGAACTGGCATCAGCATATGCTTCTGCTGATGCCTTTATTTTCCCCTCTCGCACCGAAACCCTAGGATTAGTACTTTTAGAAGCAATGGCAGCAGGAACCCCAGTAGTCGCAGCTAATTCAGGAGGTATTCCTGATATTGTTACAGATGGAATCAATGGTTATTTATTCGATCCAGCTAAGGAAAAAGGAGCTATCATAGCCACTCAAAACCTTTTAACCCACTCAGGAGAACGAGAAATTCTACGTCAAAATGCCAGAATTGAAGCAGAACGTTGGGGATGGGATGCAGCAACTCAGCAATTAAGAAACTATTATCAAGAAATTATCTCTACTCATTCTGTACCATCAGCAGCATAACGAAGACTGTTACTTGAATGCATTCCATCTAAAATCTTAGATTTAGATGGAGATTCGACTGCCTGGGATAAGCTGGGGCACGAACGCGATTCAGAAGAAATGCATGCTCCCTTTACCTCAGGAAAATAAACAACCAACAAAAAAAACTTGATGATGGCCGTGAAAAAGAGGGTTGTGTCTCCAGCAATCAGCTTTTACCATACCAAGCATAACTAGATCACACCTAACCTCACTCCCGCTTACCCCATCTAAATCATACCATGGGTGAAAAAAGAATGTTACAAATGAGTGTCTGGAAGTCTTTTCCTGTGGGGCGCGTGCTATAGCAGTGATTCTTCAAATTGGTATCATAGATTTATAGAGGGGGAGTGCGCAAAGGATTCTGTTCAATTTAGGTGGGGTTAGGGAGGCGGATTTTTTCGAGCTTTCCCTATTTTTTTATCTGACCAGCAATCGCCTGTTATAATTCATTGGTGGTTAAAGGTTTAACCTGATGTTTCTTACGACTAGTGGTACTTATACATTTTATAGTCTATAAAATTACTGAAAGTCACTCTAGGCAAGAGAAAAAGGTCGAAGCCCTAAAAATGGCTCCAAGCCTTATCAGTTCTAGATTTATACCTTTCTTACCTAAAAATTTTTCTCAGTCTAGCTTTGAGGCTATTTTCTGCCTCAGTTTTATCTAAGTCCTACTAGGTAAGCGTCGGATTAACTAAATACAACAGAAAAAGATTAAGTCTCAAGAAATAACATTGGACTGATGCTGCTGGTGTTGGTATTTCTACTCCAAATAATTTAGATATTCGTAACTATCAACCATTAATGATCAAAGCAATGGGTAGAGGTAGTCGGCAAATGTGCAAAGTTGATAAATATGGTTTTCCCAGAAATAAACCATTACTCAGACAAAAATCATTCTATGGTTTGATAACTGGAGATATTGTTAAAGATGTAGTGAATCAAGGTAAGAAAATTGGTACTTATATTGGTAGAGTTGCTGTTATAAAAACTGACTCTTTTAATATAAAAAATCAGACTGAAACTGTACAATGCATCAGCTACAAGTACTGTAAACATTGACATAAATCAGATGGCTATACTTACAGTTTTGGTGAGGCGCGTTAACCAAACTTTAGATAATCAATTAATTTATGATACCTCAAAATTAATAGTAAAACCTGAACCCAAAAGTAATAAAAATTCTACTAATAAGTAGAAAGGTTTCGATTTGAACAGCTAAGTCTGTTCTCAATTCAAAGGAGGAAGTAATTTATTTGCTGGTTGCTTTCCTTCTGGCATTAAATCGCAGATTATAATCCCAGAAGGAAAGCAACATTTTAAGATGAGTGTAGGAGCCTGTTGAAAGGCGGGGAAAAAACGTAGATTGATCCCGTTTTCGATGGGCTAACCTCAGAATCCTAGGTGTTTAACCCCTGGAGGTTTCAAAATCTCTCCTTATTACCCCACTTCCGCTTAATTGAACTCACCTGATAATTGATTCACTAGAATTAAACAGCCCAGCTAAACTGCACATAGAGATTGAGGCTAAAGTTGCTGTGTTACTGAAGTTTGAAATTTCCACACTACTAAATTCTTGAGATGACATTCTCTAACGTTGCTGGCAGTATCCTGGCAACATTGACTCAAGTTGATCGTATGGGCCTACTGGCAACTCGCGTCAAGGATTTGCCAGTAGGAGAGTTTGTTTGTCTGCTGGACTTTATCACTGCGGAATTTCATCAATATCTGCGGGCTATTGACCTCATCAATAATGAAGGCGTTGAAACTCTACTAGAACAACTATTAGACGCTTTTACTTTAAAAATTGGTCAAATCCTGAAAGCTGATAAAACTGTTATTTTCCTAGTTAACCAAGAAAAAAAACAACTTTGGTACAAGGCGGTTGTAGAAAACACAGGTAATTCTCAGGAATACCACTTGCCAATTAATGTCGGGATTTTAGGCCATGTCGCAACTACAGGAGAGGCACTCAATATTACTGATGCCAAGACTCACCCACTTTTCAATGAAGAAGTAGACCAACCTCCTGGTTACGACACTCGTACTATCCTTTGCATACCAATTTTTAGTACCACTAACTCTCAGCAACCAGTCGCAGTGGTACGATTACTCAATAAAGCAAATGATGTCCCTTTTGATGAGGAAGATGAGCAACTATTTCGCTCTTTCGCTGACTCAATGGGCATTATTCTCGAAAGTTGTCAATCCTTTTATGTTGCAGCCAGAAATCAACGAGGAGTATCAGCTCTACTCAAAGCTACTACAACTTTAGGTCAAAGTTTGGACTTGGAACAAACTTTAAGAGTTGTAATGGAGCAAGCTCGTGACTTAATGCAAGCTGACCGTAGCACATTGTTCCTACTAAGTAAAGAAACAAATGAGCTTTGGACTAAGGTGGCAACAGCAGATAGAACAAAAATGGTAGAAATTAGAATACCAGCAAATCGTGGTATAGCTGGTTATGTTGCTTCTACTGGTCAAACTCTCAATATTCCTGATGCTTATACAGACCCTCGTTTTGACCCTAGTACAGACCAAAAAACTGGTTATCAAACTCGGAATATTCTCTGTATGCCAGTTTTCAATGCTAAAGGTGAATTAATCGGGGTAACTCAATTAATTAATAAAAATCAAGGCAGTTTTACTGCTTCGGATGAACAGTTTTTATTGGCTTTTAATGCTCAAGCTGGTATTGCTCTCCAAAATTCTCAACTGTTTGAAAATGTTTTGGTAGAGAAGCAATATCAAAAAGATATCTTACAAAGTCTGTCTGATGTTGTAATTTCTACAGATCTGCACGGTAGAGTTGTGACTATCAATGAGGCAGCTTTGGAAATGTTGGGTTGCCCGATTAATCAAGAAGTAAATGGAAAAACAAATAGACAACTTTGGGAAGAAAAACTTTTAGGTCGATATGTATGGGAAGTTATACCAATTGACAACTTGAAGTTCCGTTTAGAAGATAGTCTGAAACATGGTACTAGACAATATGTTCCAGAACAAAATTTACGAGTAGGAACAGTTGTCAAAAAAGATGAAAATCAGGGAGAAGAATGGTTTTCTATCCTAGCAGTTCCTGACTCAAATAATCCTAATCTATATCTGCTTTGGGGAGAAAAAATCCCAACAAATACACAAAAAAATTTTGCTCATAATCATAATACAAATATTAGCAAACCAATATATTTATCGGAACTAGATAAAGTCCTTAAAAGAAGTCTGAATTTAACAGTTAATCCCCTAACTAATCCTGAAGGTGGGGTGCGTGGTGGGTTGGTAGTTCTTGAAGATATTAGTCAAGAAAAACGCATGAAAAATGCTATGTATCGCTACATGACACCAGGAGTAGCAGAACAAGTAATGGCTTTAGGTGAAGATGCTTTACTAGAGGGGGAACGGAAGGAAGTCACTATTTTATTTTCCGATATTCGAGGCTATACAACTCTGACAGAAAATTTAGAAGCCTCAGAAGTGGTTAAGCTCCTGAATCAATATTTTGAAACAATGGTAGAGGCTGTATTTAACCATGAAGGTATTTTGGATAAGTTTATTGGAGATGCTTTAATGGCAGTTTTTGGCGCACCATTACCTTTAGAAAATCATGCTCTGATGGCAGTTAAAACGGCTTTGGATATGCGTCGTCGTCTTCAGGAATTTAATTGCTCTCGTCCTCATGAGCCACAATTTAAAATTGGTATTGGTATGAGTTCAGGAGAAGTAGTTTCTGGTAATATTGGCTCCCACAAACGAATGGATTATACTGTGATCGGAGATGGTGTAAATTTGAGTTCCCGTTTAGAAGCAATTACTAAGCAATATGGTTGTGACATTATTTTAAGTGAGTTTACTTATCAACTTTGTAGTGATTATATTTTGGTGAGGGAGTTAGATAAAGTAAGAGTCAAAGGTCAACAAAAAGCAGTGAGTATATATGAATTAATTAGTGCTAGTTCTCAATCTCTTGATCTGGAAACAGAAGAGTTTTTAGATTTTTATACTCAAGGGAGGAAAGCTTATATAGAAAAAAAATTTTCCCAAGCAATTAATTATTTTAAGAAAGCTCAAAAAGTTCGACCAGAAGATCAAGCTGTTGCTATGCATATTCAGCGATCGCTTGACTATATAATTACTCCACCACCAGATGATTGGAATGGCAGTTATACTATGAAAACTAAATAGTTTAGATACTCTGGTAGTTGCTAATGATTGATGATTATTTATAATTGTGATTCTTAATATTGTTTGAATTTATTTACGAAAAAGTTGAGATACATGATATATTAAAGCATCATTAGATAAATTATGTTTTATGAAACAGACAATATTAGCAATCATAATAATTTTATCCCAATTGAACTGGCTAAATTCAGCAAAAGCAGCTAATCGAGCAGCTATCGCCAGACTATTAGAAACTAATGAATGTTCGGGATGTGACCTGAGTAATGCTAACCTATCTAATGCTAATTTGATTGGAGCTAACTTAGTAGGTGCAAATCTTGAAGGGGCAAATTTGTCTGGTGTCAACCTGGCTGTTGCAAATCTTTCTGGCGCTAATCTCTCTAATGCAAATTTGTTGAGAGCAACAATGAATGATTCCAATCTTCGAGGGGCAGATTTAACAGATGCTTATTTGGCTCATGCTAATTTATCTAGAGCTTTTCTGGCAGGAGCAAATTTAGAAAACGCTAATCTATTTGAAGCGAATATGATTGAATCTCTTGCGAGTGGGGCTAATTTATCTAATGCAAATTTACGTCAATCATCTTGGTTTAGAGCTCATCTAGAAAATGCCAATATGAGTGAATCGGATCTTTTCAATGCTGATATGCGCCAAGCAAATTTGAAGGATACAGACTTTTCTAATGCTAATCTGGCTAAAGCAAAACTAATGCAAACAAATATAACTCTTGCTAACCTTAGTGGGGCTAATTTAGAAGGAGTTAATTTACGTGCTACAAGTATAGGTCCTAGTGTTTGTTTGATTAATAATTTTGTGGGTTGTGCGCCAATACCACAAAAAGCAGCCCCTCAAGTAGTTCCTGAAATAGCTCCTCCAACTCCGGATAGAGTCGCTCCTGAAGACAAATAATACCAATTTAAAAATATATTGCTACACAGTTTTTGTGGGTAGGAACTGAGAGTTGGGAATTAGGAGTTGGGGGTAGGGATTTTATTGCAACTATCTTTTTTGAATTCGGTATAAAAAATGTACAAAAAGATGGGAAAGTGAATGTTGGGCGATCACTTTAGTCAAAGTAAAAAGTTAAAAGTAAGCATCACGGTTATACTCAGGACTTGTGTAAGAGACTGTTTGTCAAGTAAATATTAAGATAGCTAGAGTTTTGAATTCTGGTGGCCGGCGGCGGACAACTAAAATTATTTATTTAAACCCCGCCCGGCGGGGTATTAAATGAGGAGATCTGGACCCAATGGCCCATCCTACGCAAGAATTTAATCTCAGTTTTACAAACAGTCTCTAAAAATAACCTGAACATTTTTTTCATGGAAGCTCTAGACTAATAATCCATTTCAGATAAAATGTGTAAAACTTATTTTTACATGAATCCTAAATCCGGCGATCGCTAGTGCCACTAGGCGGAATTTATAGCGGTTTTGACAAAGGTAGACTACAGAAACAGCAGTCAGTATACCTAAAATTTGAGTGTTCATAGTACTAATAATTATGCTCTATATTCATAAAAACTGCTATAAAAGTTAAAAGTTAAAAGTATTAATGGTTTGACTTGAAAGCTTTAACTGACAAGAATTTCATGGATTTATTTCATAGAATAAACCATAAATTAATTGTGATTTTCCGTTTTGAGAATTGCTACAAGGTAAAAGGTAAAGAGCAGAAGAGTTAGGGGCGGATTTTAAAAAATTCCCTTTGCCTCATTCGGGAGGAGCTACGCTTTCAGAACTGAATTTAGTATTAGAGAATAATTTGAGGGGAGCGAGCACCTGTTTGACTCACAGAATGAATAGAATGATCGGAATTAATTTCTATAACTAAATCTACTAATTCAGCATTTTTGATAAGTGGCTTAATAAACAACTCTGGATGCAAAGCTTTCCAAAAATATTCAACAAACTTTTCAATCTGCTCATCACTCATTCCTGACTTTCCCGAAGCAATCATTTGTTTTTCTGCTTGCCGTCGCCACTGTTTAGAAAAATGATAATCAGTAGGATATAAAACAATTAAACTATCTAACTTTTCCCAAAGAGGTAAATAGTCTGCTAATTTTCTATTCAGATCACGGGCAAATTCTCGATCTGCTTCTGTAATAATTGGTGGTGGAGCAATATCGAAAACCTGCTCTGTAATTGGTTTAACTCCCACAAACCAACCTTCAAATAAAACAATATCAACTTTACTGACTATCTCAGGTTCAATTCTATCTCCCACCCCCTCAAAAAGAGACTTATTAAATCGAGGAATTGCAATTAAATCATGGGGATTTTGACCATCAGAATGACGTAATTTATCTAAAACTTCTATACCTAAACTAATATCATGAGTCCCTGGAGGGCCACGCCAAATTAATCGAGAGTCTTGTTTTTGTAATAGTTGGCGTTCCGCGTAAGTTTTGTAAAGATCGTCAATAGAGATGCTAATAGTATTGTAGCCAAGTTTATCTAAAATTAAAACTATAATTTTAGCTAGAGTAGTTTTACCAGTTCCTTGTCCACCTAAAATACCTTGAATTAATGGACGGCGTAAATTGAGATATTGAGCAGCTAATTTTCTAGCCAAAGGCAACCACAATTTCCATAAAGTTTCTAAAGTATTGTTATCTCTTAGAGGTAATTTATCATAATCAGAAATTACAGATTGAAACAAAAGCGATCGCTCCATAATTACTGCTCTGACATTTGCTGAAGTAATATTAAAAGCCTCGGCACGTTTTTGATCTATTAATTCAGTAGTTTCTAAAATTTGTAATTCTTTTTCCTCAAGAGATTTTCCGGCTTGCAAAATCTGTAAAATTGGCAGTAGAGACAAATTATAAAATTGCATAAAAATCAAACTAAAAAAAAAAATTAGTTTTTTCTGGTTAGAGAAACTTTGTAAATATAGTATTTTTCAATGATTCGTGAACAGTCAAAGTGCTCAAAGGTATACAGGGTAATATTTTTTGTTGAGATTCCAAATAAAAATCCTATAGTAATATATTAATTGATAATTGATAATTGATAATTGCTAAACCCATCAGGCAGCAAGATTTAGAATTTTCAGCTTCTCTCTTTTGAGTACTTACTACTTAGGCTGTTGGTTGAAACAGTTATCAGTAGTTCTGGTAATCACTTGAAGTTGCTCTGAACAAATAATTATCCCCTACTTAACTGATAACTGATGGTGGGAGAATCAAACCCTCTTCTAGCAGTACTTTAGCCTCTTGCCTCTTGCCTCTTGCCTCTTGCCTTTGGTTGTTGCTCAAAAATCCCTAGGAGCCTAATTTGAAAGCTTCTAAAAATAGACCATAAGTAAAACCAATTTTAAAACCATTCAAAACATCTAGTCCCAAAGAAGGCGCTATTTTTACTCTACTTCTATAAACTAACCAGTTCAATATTTCAGTAATAAATAAACTGATTAAAGCATACAAAACATCTAAGTAACCTTCTTGGCCAGCGATCGTTGAAACTGCAGTTGCCAAAAAATTACCAAACAACAAACTAATAACTAATAGAGAGATTCGGCGCCAAGGATTAAACAACCATTGTCTGAATCTCTCAGTAATAACATTAAGCAATCTGTTGAGACGTGTACTTTGCATAAATGTTTAAATCACAAAATAGATTTTTGATTTGAGGAATTTTCCAGTTAATTTCTTTTATTGATAATTGACAAGTGATAAGTGATAAGTGATAATTGATACTCAATCCTGTTATGAAAGCGAAGCGACTCCCTCAGGAGGCAAGCGTAGCTCCTCCCTCAGGAGGCAAAGGGAATTTTGTAAAATTCCCTTCTAACCCTTCTACATAAGCGCCTTCTGCCCTCTGCTTTACCCCTAGTAATAAAGTTCCTAGGGTGCGTCGAATTTAGTATCACTATTTGAAGATTAATTTTATGGGTACTTCCTGACTTAACTGGAATTAGGCAGAAGGGAATTTTAGATAGGGATACCTGAGCCTGTCTGGGAGCGTCTCAAAACCCCAAGCAGTTCTGGATACCGGTGGGATACTAAATTATTTATGGTGAACAGGCAAGAAGTATTGTGTGTTCAATAACAGAAACTTTAGCATACCTGCCCTATATTTTTCACCTTCATGCCTTCGGCGGAGAAAATAACTAACAGAAATAGTGGAATTACATGAATCTTAAGCCTTTATCAAAAATTACTATTGCTTTAATATTCTTTTTTAGGACTAATCATTGGTAGGTTTAAGTTAACAATATATTGGGAAACAAATCAGTCTGCAACATTACCAATACCAAAAGCTTCATCAATGTCAAAATCTCAGTTATCAAATACTCTGACTCCAATACCTTTACCAACATCTCCAACACAACAAACCCAAGAATGTAATCTCTCCATCGCAACTTCTGAATCATCTATAGTCAAAACTGAAACAGGAGCGCTTCGAGTTAATAATTGCACAGATCGTCCAGTTCGTTTAGCACTACTAGGAAAATCCTCAAGCCAATCTTACCAAAAATCAATTCACTGGGATTTGGCTCCAGGAGAAGGAAGTGGTAGAGGGTTAATACTCTCTTTACCAGAGGAACAATTAACCTTGAAATCAGAAGATACCTTAGTTATCTTTTCTCAAGATGGCTCTCGTTTGTACTGGGGGCCTTATGTTGTAGAAGAAACAAGCTATCCTGTTTGGAATCAAGAAAGATTAGAATGGCAATTAATTGTGAATCAACCTAAAAATACTGAATCTGAGTGAAACTAATACAAGAGTTAGGAATTATCAATTGGTTGAAAACTCAACCAAAAAATCATCTTTTGACACTAGGACTTTCTATTTTATGGCTATGCTTACTTACTTGGCTAGCCTTCTTTTGTAATCTTGGTAATATTGGCCTAATTGATGAAACAGAGCCACTTTTTGCCGAAGCTGCTCGTCAAATGGTAGAAACTGGAGATTGGGTTACACCTTACTTTAATGAAGAGACTCGCTTTGATAAACCACCTTTAATTTATTGGTTAATGGCGATCGCTTATCATATCTTTGGTATTAATGAATGGTCTGTCCGTCTACCCTCAGCCATATCTGGAACTTTCCTAGTCTGTTTTGGGTTTTATATCCTCTACAAATATGGTTATTATCGCCTCAGTCATCAGAAATATATTTCTAAGAATAATTCTTTGATGGTGAGATTACTCATCCCATGGATTGGTGCTGCCATGATTGCCTTAAATCCAGAAACTATTGCTTGGGGGCGCATTGGAGTTTCTGATATGTTATTCACATGCTGTATGTGTTCTGCACTATTCAGCTTTTTTATAGGATATGCTTCACAAACCGAAAATGACCCTATTACTCTTCAGCAGCAAAAAAATAGCATAATACAGAGAGAAAAGTTTTCACCCCAGCCTAATCATCATCAGTTACCAAAAACAAAAAAAGCGCCCCAGTTTAACAAATGGTACTTAGCTTTTTACATATTAATATCTTTAGCAGTTTTAGCAAAAGGTCCGATTGGAATTATTTTGCCGACAATGATTATTGGTTCTTTTTTATTTTATGTAGGAAAAATTTTTCAAATCTGGCCTGAAATAAATATTGGCCATGGTAGCTTAATTTTTTTGACTATTACTTTGCCTTGGTATTGCTTGGTAACTTTAGTCAATGGTCAAGACTATATAGATAGCTTTTTTGGTTATCATAATTTTGAACGTTTTACCAAAGTTGTGAATCACCATGAAGCACCTTGGTACTTTTACTTTTTAGTGGTATTAATTGGTTTTGCTCCTTGGTCTATTTATTTACCAGTAGCGATCGCTAAAACTAAGTTTTGGCAACGCCGTTATTGGCGCAGTCAACCTCGGAACAAACAGTTAGTTTTATTTGCTTTTTTCTGGTTTATTTGTATCTTTTCTTTCTTCTCTATAGCCGCTACCAAGAGACCTAGCTATGTCTTACCATTAATGCCAGCAGCAGCCATTTTGGTAGGATTACTTTGGAGTGATCTGATTATTAATCGAGACTTAGCTCCGATTCAGATTCATCAATCAATAAGTAAGTTTTTATATGGCTCAATTGTAGCGAATATAATTTTTTTACTAATCTTATCCCTAGGAATTATTTTCAGTTTTAACTGGCTAGATGGAGATCCAGCTATGCCACATTTCTCAGAATTAATCAGAAAATCAGGTTTATTAATTCGTGGTGGATTAATTTTGATCACTACAGCAATAGTTATAGGATTTATGTTGTGCAGAAAAAAAATTTCTGGGATTTGGAGTGCTAATTTTATTGGATTAGTAGCTTGCTTGATTTTTACTATTCATCCAATGATGTTTTTAGTTGATCAAGAACGTCAATTACCATTACGGCAACTAGCTGAAACTATTGTTCAAGTTAGACAACCAGGAGAAGAAATAATTATGATTAGCTTTGAAAAACCAAGTTTAGTTTTTTATACTAGGCAACCAGTCGCATTTTTCCGACGTGCTACAAATGCTAGAGAATATCTAGAGAAAATTGTTCAAAAAGATCCTGCTGGTAATGTTGTGATGATTGGCTACCCAGAAAAGTTTATTCATGTTGGATTAAAACCTGGTGAATATCAATATTTAGATAGTCGTGGTGCTTATCAATTAGGTAAAGTTCCTAAAAATCTCTTCTGGAAAGGCAGTGGGAGTTAAATAATTATTAATTGTAGGTAGGGTTAAGCGCCAGCGCCACCCAACAGCAACTCATATTATTTTGGGTGATTCTAACAGGAAGCAAGCTACAGTTCCTCAACCCAACTACTCTTAACTACTGAGCATAATATGATTCTTAATTTCCTCTAATAAATCGCCTATTGATAAATCAGCAGGTAAAATTTTTGTAGCCATCTTTCTCAAGACTAGACTTAGATTTTCTGATGTTAATTTTGGCGGTAATTGATAATCAGAATGTTCCCACACCAAGATAGGAGGTTTTCCCACTATTTGCTCTAAATTTAATAATGCTTGCTCCAATCCTAATGGCAATTTACCCCGCCAACAAATCAGTAGTAAATCTACACTGCGGTTTTGTAACTGTTGCAAAACCTCAACCCAAGACTTGCCAATTAAAGTTCTAAATCCAGAAGTTTGAATATACTGAACTAATACCTGTGTGCTATCAATTGGTAATTTTGTTGGTAAACAATCAGTTTCACTCCCTGTCGGAGTATCATAGCAGTTTTGATTGTCAACTTCTAAATTAGAAATGAAGTCGGGAAAAACAGGAGCAATAAAAGCATTATCTCCTAAATCTTCTTCAGTTTTTTCTCGGCTAAAATCTGAGGAATTAGCTATAGCTTCCTCAGACACAAAATCTGTTGAAGGCATTGTCAAGTCTTTAACATTTGCCACATCCATAACAAGTATAGTTGGTTTCCAACTCATGCCCGCAGCAATAGAAATTACCTGCCACAATGCAGGTGTTAAATCTTCATAGTTAAGTTCTACTTCTATTAAATTATTGTAATTTTTCTCAAAAGCTAAGAAAGGAAAAACAGAAAATTGTTCAACTTGATTAGCAGCTTGAGTAGTTTCAGAATCTAGAGTTACTAAAGGAATAGCAGTTAAAATAGAATATTGACTTAATTTGTTGATGAATTCAACTGGATTTACTGAATCAGGAATTCTGTCTATGAGAATAACATGAGGCTGCCAAATCCTGGCTAGTAGATTTGCTTGAGCTAAATCATCTGCTTCTATTACTCTGTACTCAGCAGGTAGGGAGAGAAACTTATCCTCATAGACAGACTTTTCTTGCGTAGACTCTGTCAAACTATATTTACCAGGAACTAAACGCAGAATTACTAACTTTTGAGCGTAATTTTTTGATTGTAAGTCAGTAAATTCTGCCAGTACTTGTTCTAATGCTAATTGCTGTACAGGTAAACTTAGAAACTTATTTGCTCCATTAATTATTGCTCGCTCTTTATCTCCTCTCGTAGCAGTTATTACTACAGGAATCTGACAAGTCTCAGCATCAGTAGGCAGCAGAGTTAATACATCCCAACCTGATAAAAGTGGCAGTAATGGATTGATAAATATTAATTTAGGTTGTAGTTTCCTTGCTTTTTCTCCTGCTTCTGTACCAGAACGTGCGATAACAACTCGATAACTTAAACCTGTTAATTTACTTGTTAAATCTTCAATAAACCTAGGCACTGCTTCAACAATCAATACTAAACGAGATGGCTGTTTAATTACAGGTAACTGGTAATTACTCACAGGTAATTTACTAGATTTTTTAGTACTCAGTTCACTTTGTTTAGTAGAAGTTAATCCTTGCTCTCGGAGATAATCATCTGTTTCCCATTCCTCAGTTCCTAAATCTTGTGGTGGTGGGCTAGGTGGCAAGATTAAAGTAAACTCACTACCCTTACTTTCCTGAGAAATGAATGTAATATCCCCACCATGTAAACGAGCCAAACTTTGAGTTAATACCAAACCTAACCCAGTGCCTTCAAACTGACGACTCAGAGGATTTTCTAATTGTTGAAACTTTTGAAAAATCAAATGTTGCTTGTCTTCTGGTATACCAATCCCATGATCCCAGGCTGTAAAAGCTATCCATCTTTCCCATCTAGATACTTTAAGTCCCATTTTGCCATCTGCTGGAGTAAACTTCAAAGCATTAGATAACAAATGTACTAGCATCTGGCGCCAACGCAATTCATCTGCAATGATCATATTTAGACCTGATTCTATTTCCAAGCTGTACTTTGCTTGTATAGAATCAGGAAGTAAAGAAGAAGATTCACCTTGAGGATGCTTGTGATGCTGAAGTTGTAAAGCCTCTTGAAAAACGCGATCGCAAACTCTCCGAATCTGAACGGGTTCTGGACGCAACTCCATCTGGCCAGTTTCCATCCGAGTCAAATCCAGAATATCATTAACTACAGCCATTAAATGACGGCCACTTTGATGAATTAGTTGAGCATAACGAGCTTGACGTTCATTGAGTTTTCCGAGAGTCTGATCTTTCAACAAACTAGATAAACCTAGTACAGCGGTTAATGGTGTTTTTAGTTCATGGCTAATACAAGCCAAAAATTCGTCTTTCAGTCGATTTAATTGAACTAAATCAGCATTTTTAGCTTCTAATTCTTTTGCTACTAAGTGTTGTTCTGTGACATCCTGAGCCAAAACTAATGTCATATCAAGTAATGGCTGACTACTAAACTGCCATACTCGTTCTTGGCCATCTTTTTGAGGACAAATACAAGTATAAGTATTTGGTTGAGTATAATAACACCAGCTAGAACTAGAATTTGACTAGGGCAATTTGGCTCTTTTTTGTAAAAGTGTGGTGGGGGAAAATCTCCTGTTAGTTGTAGCTGGACATGATAATGTCACAGTATCTCTCAAAACAGATAGGGAGTCGGGAATTTTTGCTTCTGTCTGCTGTTTTTGAATATTGTTAACAGATAAACTTGCAACTGTATCTGCAATTTCCATCAATTCCAATTCTTGTTCTATCTGAGAACGCCATGCTAGATTTTGATTGAGTACTTGGCCATCATTACTCTTCAACATTAGAGGTAGAGGCAATTTTTCTAAAAGTTCGATCAGTGAAGAGATGTAGTTATAATTATCAGCTATTCCATGGAGTTGTAAATCCTCTTTTGTCGGAGGTGAAAAATCCTGTTCTTTGATCAATTTTTGGTCTATTTCTGTCGAATTGTCTCTGGGAAGGAGACAATTTTTTCTCCCCAATTTTTGTTTTTGGCTTTGAGCAGTACAAATAAATTCCAAGAGACGCCAACTATCTAGCAACCCTGAAAATCCACCTTTTTTGTTTACTAAAGCAGTAGGTAAACTAGGAGATACTAAGTTATAAGTCTCAGATTCTTGATGAGTCTGCTGTTCTGATTGAGACTGGAGATATGGCCATAATTGGGAAACTGTTAAATCTGCTGGCAATAACCTCAGCCTACCTAGTGTCAAAGTACTTAATTTAAATAGAGGTTGCTGCCAATTCAAAATAGGGGAGTAAGCTTGATGTAGTTGATTTTCAGAATTTGAGACTATATATGGAATTGTGCGGTTCGTTTCTAGTAGGAACTCCTAGCAACTAGGAATGTATGACTAGAGTCCAGCCCATGTGTTCCCCCACATGGCGGATAACTGAGTTAAGAATGTAGGTAAAAGCTGAAAAGCTAAGTCCTACCCGCTAAGGATGGCGTGAATCTCTACCAGGCCACACCGAAAGAAACCATACCCGGAATCTTAGAGTGAAGCTGGCATCAGAGCCCAATCAGAGAGCCAAAGCGTATAGGCACCCAGGGGCTAATGAGGAGTTGATATGGGGAAGAGTACTGAACCTTCTGAAAAAGTGTCCTATATATATGAGTCAATGGGAAAAACAAATGGCTACATAATCGGAGTAAGTCCCGCAGCATTCTAATTCCGAAAGCTGCATTCCAGGGATTCTGATGGGCAAATTGAAGGCTCCTAAGTCAACTAAACAATTCTTTTCTCGGAACGAATAAAAACACTAGGTAGGTCTTGAGTGAGGTCGAAAACTCAGGTAAACAGGGTAGAGTGAATCCCTGCCTAGTGGGTAGGATGCAACCATAAACTGGTTGCGGTTAGTCAGAACAGAACAATTCAAGTAGAGTAAATGTCAGGACATGAGT
>JAJEAQ010000320.1 GCA_022822685.1 Trichodesmium sp. jk18x7bins.61 | reverse complement strand
CCTCCAACAGTAATTATTCTCAATTTAATTTTATCAGTTGTATCGTTTCTGAATAATTAATGACGGTAAGTTGTTTAGTAGCTAATTGGTTCTTGACATTAGCAATTATAGACTAAGTTAAACCTCTTCAACTGACAATCTCAACAGATACGATCACTATTCAACTGGACTTGATATTATTTTATATTTAATCAAACACTAATCAAACCTCGTCCTTAGGGACAGGGTTTTAAAACTTGTAGTTGGGCTTGTGATCCCTATAGTTTTATCAGTCATTAATCATCAATTGACTCTTATACCAAATTCAAAAAAAGGTGGTTACAGCACTAATCTCTAAATCCCCAATAGAGATCCAAAGCGTTGTAGCAATATTTTATGAAATTTGTATTAAATATTTGAATGCAAGGTTTAATACCCCCCACTATCAGTCATCAGTTAAGTAGAGGACAATTAATTATTTGTTAAGAGCCACTTAAAGCCATTACCAGAACTACTGATAACTGTTCGCTGTTTCAAAGCTTTCATTTTCATTCTGACAAATAGAGGTATAATTAAGGATCTCTATCCCAACTACAAACCAAGATTTTTTATAATTTACATTTATAGTATGAAAAGTAGTTAATAGGCATTTTTATCAGCTTTCAGCAGCAGGAGTCAGTAATCAGTAGTCAGGAGCTAGAAGCTCAGTAGATGGAAAGCTTGGTTTGATGTACGACATAATCATGGTTTCAGGCTTGATGTTTACCCAAATGATTTTGATAGAGGTAGCGATCGCTTCTTTTCCCAAAAATTGGCCAAAACTGAAAACGATTATTAAACAATGCTCAGGTGACATAATTATTTGCCTCTTTATTTTATAATATTTCTGATTGCCGAAGTAATATTTTTCTATATTCTCCAGATCTATCTATGGGCTGCTCATAGCTATCTACAATTAACTCAAACTCTCTTAGAAATTATTGATAAATTTCGTAACAACTTAAGTTTTTTCACCTCTTATAGTAGAATTGGTTGTCATAATTATCCTATTATTTATTATCAGTAATTTAACGTATATTTGATAATTGTTTCACTCACTCCAAATTCAGCTCCTAGTAGTTAAAGTATTGTTAGATGTCTTAAATATATTAGTGTTAAGATAATATATTATGATGGAAATAATATGGAGCTGCGAGGGCTACCAACGGCAATAATTATGACTTTTTGTTCAACTAATTCCTGTAGATTATTGTGTAGTTTTATTGCTGGATTCAATAGTTATTCTAGCTTTTCATACTTGATTCATAATCAAAACGCTCCTACTAGGGGGATGATTTTGGATATTTTCAAGTAGAGTGTTCATAATCTGTTGGGAAAATGCAATTTTTTATTATTTGATCAAAATTTATTTACTGAAAAATGCAGGAAAGAAATTATTAGTATGTCAGCAGCATAACTCAGTTTCAGGAAACAGGTGAGCTGCTGTAGAAGTACAAGGGATAGTAATCAATTTTGAATAAAAAAAGAGGTGACTAGCTATGAAAATAATGGTTTACTCCCATGATGTTTACGGTTTAGGAAATTTACGAAGAATGTTAGCTATTTGTCGATACTTGCTGGAGGCAATACCTAAATTATCAATCTTGCTTGTATGTAGTTCTCCAGTGGTGCATAGTTTTCGGATGCCGAAAGGACTTGACTACATTAAACTCCCATGTATTGGGCGAAATGAGTCTGGTGAACTTGGAGTTAAATATTTAGAAACGGAAATCAAGGAAACCTTAAAACTGCGTTCTGATTTAATTAAAATCACGACTATAAACTTCAAACCAGATATTATTTTAGTAGATAAAAAACCTTATGGCTTGCAAGAAGAATTGAGAGATACTCTCAGGTATATCAAAAATTATGATTACTCTACTCAAGTAGTTTTATTACTAAGAGACATACTTGATACTCCCAAAAAAACAATCGAAGAATGGAAAAAAAAGCGGTACTATGAAGGAATTGAACTGTTTTACGACCAAGTTTGGGTAGTAGGTATGCAAGAAGTGTTTGACATCACGAAAGAATATAAATTTCCCGCTTCAATCTCAGAAAAAGTCAAACATTGTGGTTATATTGACCGCACAATAGAACACAAAAATAGCTACGAACTACAACAATACTTAAAAGTCGATCATAGTGAAAAATTCGTGTTAGTAACTCCAGGGGGTGGTGCTGATGGTTATCATTTAATTGATACTTATATTTCCGGATTAGCGCATCTACCAGCCAGACACAAAATTAAGAGCTTAATTATTTGTGGTCCAGAAATGTTACAGGAAAATCAACAAGCATTATATCAAAAATCAAAACAGTATCATAACGTGAAAATTATCGAATTTACTGATGAATTAACAAACTACATAAATCAAGCTGATACTATTGTTTCCATGGCTGGATATAACACAGTTTGTGAAATTCTATCCTTCGATAAACCCGCAGTTATTGTACCTCGAATTCAGCCAGTGCAAGAGCAATTAATTCGGGCTGAATGTATGGATAAAGTAGGTCTAATTAAAGCAATTCATCCAGATTTATTAAGCCCAGAAAATTTGAGCGAAGCGGTACTAGAACAACTAAGTAATACCAGGAAAGAAAAATCCCTACTTTTTAAACTAGACTTGAATGCTTTGCCCAGAATTACTGACTTGATTTGCCTGTTATTATTTGAAAAAAAAAATATAGTAATTACAGCTACTTTGTTAACAATGATCATGGTGCCGAATGGTTAGTAACAAGCAAAAAATAGGTTACCTACTCAAAGTTTATCCACGGCTTTCTGAAACATTTATTATGAATGAAGTTTTGGAGTTGGAAAGGCAAGGATTAGCTTTACATATTTTTTCTTTGAGATTCCCTCAAAATGAAGAATTTAATCCAACCGGATCAAAAGTGCAGGCCGATGTAACATATCTACCTTCGCTCAAGCCTACTTTGAAATTTATAAATTATTTGATTTTGTCATGGGCTAACTTACAGTTATTCAGTCAGAATCCTTGGCGTTATCTGAAAGTAAGGCACAATTATTTTTCTCAGCCAGAACCTCGGAAGAATCTATTTTTGCAAGCAGGATACTTAGTATTAGAATTGCAAAAACACGGAATTAAGCATCTCCATGCTCATTTTGCTAATGTTCCTGCCAATGTTGCTGAATTGATGCACCGCCTGAGTGGTATAACCTACAGTTTTACAGCTCATGCTAAAGATATTTATCTGACAGAATCAGAGGTATTAAATCAGCGAATTAAACAAGCAAAATTTGTCTTGACTTGTACTGCGTATAACCAAAAATATTTACAAGGAATTTCTACAAATGATACGCCAATATATTTGTCTTATCATGGTTTAGATTTAACTCGTTTTCAACCAGATCGACTTAGTGACAGATTACCTAGTACAAATCCTGTAATTTTAAGTGTGGGGAGGTTTTGTGAAAAAAAAGGATTTCCCTATTTACTGAAGGCTTGTCAATTACTCAAACAAAAAGGTCTAGTGTTTGATTGTAAAATTGTGGGTTATGGACCTTTACAGACAGAAATGGAACAATTAATAGAGGAATTAGACATTAAAGATGTTGTTTTTTTGTTAGGGAAAATGATGCAAGATGATTTGATTGAACTTTATCGCCAAACGGATATTTTTGCCCTACCTTGTATCATTTCTGAAGATGGCGATCGCGATGGTATCCCTAATGTTTTACTAGAAGCGATGGCAATGGAAATTCCTGTAGTTTCTACCCATATTTCAGGCATTGTTGAACTTATAGAAGATCGCGAAACAGGCATTTTAGTGCCACCAAAAAATGCTGAATCTCTAGCAGAAGCATTGGCAGAGCTGATTACTAATCCTCAGTTATCACAACAAATAAAACTTGGGCTTAGGTCTAAAATTTTTCAGCAATTTTCTTTAGAATTCAATGTCAAGCAAGTCAAAGATTTACTCTTAGGCAACTAACATTTACTAATGAATGAAGAAGACAAATAGGAGGAGGTAGAAGCCGGAAAGGAAAAGAGTATAGGCGTAGCTTCAGAAACTTTGAAGCTTTGATAAACTGCAACCAATTGCAAACATTGTGGGTGACGTTTTTTAAGTGTAGAAGAGAGTCATGATTTTTCTAGCTTTCCTCTCCCAACTACTGATTTTTTCTGGCAAAACCGGAGAACTTACAGCAACAAACTCCTGAAGAATCAGAGGTATTAATTTAATGAAAAAAATCATGTTTTATTGCCAACACCTTTTAGGTATTGGGCATCTAATTCGGAGTATGGAGATTGTTAAAGGTTTGCCAAAAGATTTCCATATCTGTTTCATTAATGGTGGCGAAGTAATAGAAGGATTGCCAGTACCACCTATGGTAGAAATGGTAAATATTCCTCCGATTACAACTGATGTAGAATTCCATAAATTTTTGATTCCTGGTGAATTTCAGACTCTAGAAGAAGTCTTAGAAGCTCGTAAAAATCAATTACTCAAAATTTTGGCTCGGCTACAACCTGATATCCTCATGATTGAGTTATTTCCCTTCGGCAGAATAAAATTTGCACCTGAATTAATTCCTTTGCTAGAACAAGCAAATAAAATAGGAACAAAAGTAGTAAGTAGTCTCCGGGATATTGTAGTTTCAAAAAAAGACCAGGCTCGCCATGAAGAAACAGTTTGTCAATTGATTAATAATTACTTTGATATGTTGCTGGTTCATAGTGACTCAAGTTTTATTAGGTTAGAGGAATCTTTCTCTCGCATTAATGACTTGAATTGCCAGATTTTTTACACTGGATATGTTGCTCAACAAGTTCCAGAAATTGGTGCTGAAACTAAACTAAAAATTCAGGCTAAAAAACCATCTATTTTAGTTAGTGTTGGTGGTGGTAGATTTGGGCATGAATTATTGGATTGTGTAGTTAAAACCGCTCCAATTTTGAAGGAGGCTTTACCACATCATCTTCAGATGTTTACGGGGCATTTTGTTCCTAAAGAAATCTGGGCGAAACTAAAAAATTTAACAGCAGATCAAAATAATATTACTATTGAGCGTTATACACCCTATCTACTGAATTATATGCAGCATTCTGATTTGTCAATTAGTATGTCTGGCTATAACACAACCATGAATATTTTAATGACAGGTGTGCGGGCGATGATGATGGCTTTCACTGGTAATGGAGATCAAGAACAAACTATACGGGTAAAAAAATTAGAACAAATGGGAATTGTAAAAATGATTTACCCTGAAGACTTAAAACCAGAAAATTTTGCTGAAACAATTGTTAATTATCTCCAATATCAACCAGTTGTTAGTAAGTTTGATCTTGATGGTGTGGAAAAAACAGCATACTATCTACAAAGTTTGTGTAATAAAATAGAATCTGTTACTTAATTAAAAGTGCTGAATGTAGGATAAAAAATGAGATTGGGTAGGTAGGGTTGAAGAAGCGTAAGCGTTGCTTATCCTACGGAGAAACCCAACATTATGTAGATTTTTGTTGGGTTTGACTGGCGCTTAACCTTACCTACAGTTTTAGAATCATATCCGCTCACTGAGCAATAAAACTTTGTAGTTATTTCGTAGACTTGATATTAGATACTGGGTTAATCTCCTACTCAATTACTCAGACTCCTAATTCCCTGAAGCAGGGTTGATAAAAAGTTATTTGAACTGAGGATTTATGAAACAGAAAGTGTGTCTAACTACTTTAGAATTCCCCCCCGATGTTGGAGGTGTAGGTGAGTCAGTCTGTCGGATTTCTCGCATGTTATTAGACTTAGGTTATGAAGTTCATGTTGCTGTATTTCATTTCAATATCAGAAAGAAAAATCTCCAATGCTCTAGTTGTGAAACTACTGAACAAGATGGCATTTTAGTTCATCGTTTGACAGCAGCAGTTCGTTCAACTGAGATGTATACGCCTAGTGTAATGATTATGGATTATCGGAGTGAAATATATTTTCAACTCCGGCACCTACATCAACAGTTTGATTTTGACTTATTTCATGCCTTTTTTATTAAAGAAACTGGGTTTTTAACAACGTTATTAGCTCAAGAAAATCAAATACCTGTAATTAATAGTATCCGTGGAAGTGACCTACACAAACATATTTTTGACCCCCAACAATACGCACAGTTATGTTGGTGTTTAGAAAAGTCATCTTGGCTGACTTTTGTGAGTCGTGATTTATTTAGACGTGCTGCAGTCTTGGTGTCTAATTTGTCAGATAAATCTTCAGTTTTTTGGAATTCAATTCAACCAATTGATTTTGAGAATTTACCTACTCCAGCACTGGTAAGTAATTGTCGGGGAATAGTTATCGCCTCTGTGGGTAGATTCCGGGATAAAAAAGGGTTGGAATATCTCCTAGATGCTTGTGCTCAACTTAGTGCTGAAAATATTGAGTTAACGTTACTGTTAGTTGGTGATTTTGTGGCGCGAGAACGGGAATATTGGGAACATCAACTTAATCATAGTAGAATCGCTGAACGCATAATTGTCACTGGAGTGCTTGGGCGTTCCGAGGTTATGGGTTATTTGCCTCATATTGATATTTTCGCTATTCCTTCTCTACATGATGGTTGCCCCAATGCCATGTTAGAAGCTATGTTAGCAAGTTTGGCGATCGTAGGAACAAGTGTTGATGCGATTGGTGAAATTTTGACAGATGGTGTGGATGGTTTAGTTGTTAACCCAGGCTCAAGTCAAGAGTTAGCTCTAGTTTTGCGACGGTTAGCGCGATCGCCTCAATTACGGCAGGAGTTAGGAAAAGCTGCTAGAAAAAAAGTTCTTGAACAACTTGCTCCTGCTGTTGAACAACAAAATTGGGCTAAAGTTTATCAGAGAGTTTTACCAACACCAAAATTAAAAGAGCAACTAGGGAGTAGTTTGTAGGTAGTAATTGATAAACACCAGACAAGCGTGATTGCTTCTCTAGATTTCTAATACCAATTTGATCAAATAAAGCAAGTTATATCATTTTGAACTCTCCCTCTAGGCAAGTAAGATGCTCGCACACTAAGATCATGTTTGGATATTATATCCCTTCTCCCCATTCACCGTTTTATCCCTCCTGCCCCCTTTGAAAGGGGGGAGCAAAGCAAAAAAACCATCTTGTAGCTTCCCTCATTAATAAAGAAAATAGTATTAGAACATGAATCAGAGTAGCAAAAATCAGAAAAGAATTGTATCTGGTGGCTGGCGAATTGTGCAGAAGTTTTGGCCACAAATTCGCCAAGAGAGATTGACGATCGCAACTTCTCTACTGGCACTAATAGTTAAAACTATCTTCCACTTACTGGAGCCTTGGCCACTCAAATTTATGTTCGATCAAATCATATTAGCTGACTTTAATGTAGAACCCACAGGAATCAAAATTATAGATGATTTGGGGATAATGGGGTTACTCACCGTTTTGGCTTTAACAATAGTAGCGATCGTTTGTGTGCGAGCAGTAGCAGCTTACTATAGTTCAGTCAGCATCGCCCTAGCTGCTACCAATATCATGACAGAAATCCGGAATCGACTTTACTACCATTTACAACACCTGTCTCTATCATTTCATAGTAGAGCCAAGAGTGGAGACTTAATTACCCATGTCACCTATGATATAGAAAGGTTACGGAAAGTAACAGTGATTGCAATTGTACCACTACTTACAAATATACTTACTATTGTCGGAATTTTGGGGGTGATGTTTTGGATTAGTTGGCAAAAATCTCTGATTGCTGCATCAACTTTACCTCTATTTCTGATATCTACCTTATATATGGGTAAGCGTATTGAGCATTCGGCCCGGGTGCAACGCAAAAGGGAAGGGGCGATGGCTGCTACTGCTGCTGAAGCTATAGGAGCTATCAAGGTAGTACAAGCATTATCACTGGCGAAAATGTTGGGCAGTACTTTTTCAGGTCATAATCAGAATAGTTTAAAGGAGGGAGTGCAAACTCAAAAGCTCAGAGCTGCTCAGGAGCGTATCGTTGAAGTTTTATTAGCTGTCACCACAGCTTTGGTATTATGGCGTGGGGTGCAATTAATTCAGCAAGGGGCAATCACACCTGGAGATTTATTAGTTTTTATTACCTATTTGAAAATGGCTTTTCGGCCAATGCGTCAATTTGCTAAGTATACAGGGCAAATTGCTAAAGCAACTGCTTCTGGGGAGCGCATTGTTGATTTATTAGAAATAGAGCCAACAATTAAGGATGTGCGCGGTGCGATTTCAGCTTCACCATTCCGGGGTGCAGTCAGGTTTGAGAATGTGAGTTTTGCTTATGAGGATGAAAATCTGACTCTGAAAAATATCGATTTTGATGTCAAACCAGGCCAAAGAGTTGCAATTGTGGGGTCTTCAGGAGGTGGTAAGTCAACTTTGGTGAGTTTACTCTTGCGATTATATGATCCATTAGAGGGTAGAATTTTAATTGATGACCATGATTTGCGAGAATATCAACTAGATTCTTTACGAGGACAAATTAGTATTGTTTTACAAGAGAGTGTGCTGTTTGCGGTTAGTATTTTTGATAATATTGCTTACGGTAGTTTAGAAGCTAAAGAATCAGAAGTTATCGCTGCTGCTAAGTTGGCAAATGCTCACGATTTTATTATGCAATTACCTGAAGGTTACGATACAGTTTTGGGAGAGCGTGGCGCTACCTTGTCTGGGGGGCAACGCCAGCGAATAGCGATCGCTAGAGCTGCTGTGCGACAAGCTCCAATTGTAATTTTGGATGAGCCTACCGTGGGTTTAGATAATCAAAATGAGCAGGCTGTAAGTGAGGCACTGGCACGACTAACACAAAATTGTACAACTTTTTTAATTACCCATGATTTGAGAAATGCCAAGTCTGCAGACCTAATTGTGTATATTGAGTCAGGTAGAATTATGGAAAAAGGCACTTATCAAGAATTGATGCAACTTGGGGAAAGGTATGCTTCTTTATTTAATACTTCCCACCCTCTCAGTAATATTCATGGGTAAAGTCAAACATGAAACGGCTTTGTTGTATGAAGTTGGCGATAGAACTCCCTTCCACTGCGCGATCGCAATAAAACTCTCCAGGATAGAACAGGTACATATTTTTCTAACGTGTAAGTTAAATATGATTGATTTCTTCTGATAACTATAGATACTTGATCTTACTATAAATATAAAGCGCTCAAATTAAATCCCTTCACAAAGACGCCGATCGTTTTCTTTAATATATGGACTATGCTTTAAGTAATCGTGAACAATATCATAACCCCAGGCTAACAAATTATCTAAATCAAAATTCCATAACATTGCTACCCGAACGCGGCCAACAATACCAAGCATTTTACCATCTTGATTAAAGCTAACATCCATCACTCCATCCCGAATACCTGCTAAAGTTACTAATTCCTCACCATCAAGATTCCAAAATTTGACTGTACCATCATCACTACCACTCGCAATAATTTGTCCATCAGGAGTAAAGCTCAGACTATTAACATCACCATAATGCCTTCTGAGAGTTTTCACTACTTGACCTTCAGAAGTTAATAATTTAACTGTATTATCAGAACAAGCTGCAGCGATAATCTTCCCATCTGCACTAAAACTAATCTTCTTCACAACATCACACAAACCTTCAAATTTTGCTAGTTCCTCACCCTCTAGATTCCATATTTTCATTACAACCCGATTTTGACCACCAAAACCAGCAGCAGTGATCGTCTTTCCATCTGGGCTAAAAGTCACGCTTCTGAGACCATCAATACCGCTGACAATAACTCTCAGTAGTTGACCATTAGTATTCCACAATTTAATCATTTTATCTAGATTAGCAGTTGCCAACATTTCACCATCTGGACTATAGCTAACACTATAAACCTGATCCTTATGCTTAAGAGTTACATTTATCCAAGAAGCTAAAAGAGAGCAGGAGGGAGAGCTGACAGCCTTTTTACCTCCAAATCAAGAGAAGGTTTTTTTGGGACTATAGCTGTAGGCCACTAACCCCGCCAACAGATTTACCAGAAAATTAAAAATGCTACGATGACGAGACTGTTGAATCTGACAAATATTTTTGAGTTGCTCATTGACAGACTCAATCAATGCTTATCTGCGTAACAAGATTTTCTCCATCATCTTCACGAGACGGTTTTTCATATTCCGTTTGGACTTAGTGATCAACTTGAGACCTCGTTCGTATAATTCCTCAAATAACTTTCTTTTGAGAAATGTAACCGCTCACGCCAAACAGTTGCCCAAACAAGTCTTGAGTCATTTCGGAGACAGGTTTCCGGTCATAAGTATTGGCGGGAGTCAGCTTTAAAGCTAATAGTTCCCTTTTATCATTAATTATTAAGTGGAGCTTAAAACCAAAGTGCCAGCCCACGGAATTCTTACCCCAAGCCACCTGCCCTTGAAACACTTTGTTACCATGAGCAGGGGTGGCAAACAGTGATGGGAGTTGAATCAATGAAAGAAATTCTGGTGATTTGTCCTTGGCGGGTGTGCAGAAAACAACACAATAGCATCAAGCACCAAGGCATCAATTCTACAAAGGGTGTGTAACTGACAAATTGGGGAAAGCATGACACCAATAAGGGAGTACACAGAAGGTGTAAAATTCCTAGTCAGAAATCCAGAGCCATGAAAAGCAATGGCAATAGTCATCACTTCGGAAAGACTCATTCTGGACCGACAGTATCGTTCCCCAGGCAGAGATGGCAGTTGTAGCTGTTGTTGCTAATGGTGTTGAAATAATTGGCAAAAGTCATCTATGTCACCAAAAATTTGGGTAATGTCCAACAGTGATACAATATTAGTCATCATAGTAGGCTGAGTAAAAATTTCTTCAAATTTCTTCTCAGCCTTTTTTTCAGCGTTGTCTAGTCCATCGAACTGACGTTAAAATAAAAAAACAAAAACAAATAAATTAACTCGCTCCTTACCTTGCCATATAAAACCCCCTACGACATGAAAAGCGTAGCTCCTCCCTCAGGAGGTAAGCGGAGCGTGTAGGAATGTCATTGAGCCAAGCTTGTTTATCTTCTGGCTCGCTTATTTTTAAATTGACTCAAGAATCAATAAAAAATATAATTGTGTCAATTATGTTTTTTCTAATTTGCTCAAATCTATTGCATAAACTTAGTTTAGTGAAGTAAGATATTATATAGAGTTAGAAAAATTTAAGTCTAATTCCTACACATATTATATTTTATATAAGCATCACAATGTCTCTAATAGTAGGAACCAGAATTCACAGTGCTTCTTCTACCTATGCCCCTGAATTTTCATACTTGGAAAATTGGTGTTCTCAAGTACTAGAATATGCTGATTACGTAGTGATAGCTACAAATAATCAACTTTTTCATCAGATCAGCAAAATTGTTTCGGCGTTTGGAGATCGAGTACATCCCCTGCTCATAAATCCTTGGAAAGGATTTGCTCATCCCCTAAATGCGATTGTGTGTGAAGCAAGTTTTTTGGATAATGACAAACTTCTGCTTCAAAGCGTAGAAGTCTATATCTCATCAACAGACGTGGAAATATTGAATTCTCATCTGACTTCAGATACTCTAGTAGTCGGGGCAAAGATGATTTCAACCCATGGAGGAGATGCAGGAGTTAAACCTCTAGACGGAATGACCTCTCCTTGGAATACTCTGGCTTTGTGGAACTTATCAAGATTAAACGTGACGGGATTTCTCGGAGTTTCTAGTGGACTTCTCAAGGATGTACCTGGTGGGATGGAAGAAGTAAGCACTATTTCCTTACTACAACAACTTTATCCAAATGAAACTCACGCCAAGTTGGCGCTGTTATCAGACCTCAAGTGGATGACTGCCTGGAAGGATAAAGAACGTCAAAAGTCCCATGAACAAAAAATGTTCACAAAATTGTCGCGAGCAGAAAAACAACTGGAGTACTCCCGAATTCAGCGCGGAGTTGTCACAGTATTGGGAGAATAAATCTATCTAGAACCTCCAAGAGAACTGCTCTTATAACCTTACGGTTTGGCTCGTTAGGTGAATTGTCGGCCCAGGGATATTGCTTTTTAACATAAGTGGTGATATAAATCCCGCCCGTAAGGGCGAGGTCTGATGAATCTTAGTTAAACGCTCCCTACTGGTGGCGTGCTGCAAAAGTTACGCCATAGTCTGAATCAACACCGCTGTAGCTACCGCTAGGCGACGCCAACGAGAAAGGGGAAGAAATCACTGCCTCCCTGGGGTGAGTCTGGGAATCGACAGTAATTCAAGGTACCAATCGAATGCAGCATTCGTGAAATAGATTCTGAGCAATCGTCAACCATAATCTTTGACGCAGGCTTTAGAGGTTCAACTGCTCACAATCATGTCTTGGTAGTGGTGCATTGTAATTATTGTGCTGAAAGTACAGTAAGTGCTTGATTCCAGATTGATTATGACTATATACAGACTACCCATTTATTTTCGGTAAACAACATCAGGTTATGAATCAAAAGCAGTTGAGAAATTGGTCTGGACAGTATCAGTGTATACCTACTTCTGTACATCACCCCGCTTCCACTGAAGAAGCTAGAAATATTGTTTACCAAGCAGTGCAACGGGGAGCAAAAATCCGAGTATTTGGTTCAGGGCATTCCCCAAGCGATATTGCTATGAGTAATGAGGATTTGATTTGTAGCGATCGCTTAAATCAGATCTTAAATATTGACTATGATAGTCAAACTATTGTTACTCAAGCAGGAGTCACCCTCAAAGATTTGAGTCAGAGCCTAGCAAAACATGGATTAGCCTTAGCAAATCTAGGTTCTATTTCTGCTCAAACTGTAGGAGGTGCAATGGCTACTGCAACTCATGGCACAGGATTAAATTATGGGATACTGCCAACAATTATTCAGGAAATTACACTGGTAACAGGTTTAGGGGAAGTTATCAAAATCTCCCTCAATGAAAATACCGAACTATTCAATGCAGCCAAATGCCATCTAGGCAGTTTAGGATTAGTCACAGAACTTAAATTACAAGTAATAAAAGAATTTGACTTAGAAGTACAAGAACAACCAGAAACCCTAGAAACTGTATTAGATAAACTACCAGAAAGCCTGGAATCTGACCATTATCGTTTTTGGTATTTACCCCATGCAGATCTGGTGTGGGAGTGGAGTGCAACTCGCAAACCACCAGGAACAATTCCTCCCAGACCAAATTTTTTCCAGCGTCTCCAGAGTTGGTATCGAGAAAAACTCATTGGCTACTATACTTTTGAACTGCTTTTATATTTAGCCACTTATAACCAACGTCTGATTCCCCATATTAATCGTTGGTACGTTCAAAAAATGTTTAGCCAGCCCAAATACTCACAGGGGGATAGCCTCAGTCAATTCAATTTTGATTGTCTATTTAAACAGCAGGTCAACGAGTGGGCTATTCCTATAGAAAATACTATTGAAGCTATCTGGCAAATTCGCCAGATGATTCAACAAAAAGACTATCAAGTTCATCTTCCTATTGAG
>JAJEAQ010000617.1 GCA_022822685.1 Trichodesmium sp. jk18x7bins.61 | reverse complement strand
ATGCCGTTTCTTTATCCATCACAATTTTGGCAATATCTTTTAACCAAAAAATCACTTTCTTTAGTAGATCGGAACTTAAACTTACGCTATCGCTTGTTGAGTCTCCAGTAAAAACATTAAAAATACTTTCCAGTAGTTCCTTATTTTCAATTTCACCAGAAAAAAATAAATCAGATAATTCCTTAGCTAGATCAGAAAAAAGTTGAGATGGTTTAAAAAATCCAGAATAAATTAACCACTGTTCTAATGACTCATCATCTAATAAAGGTAAAATCCTATTAGCTAAATTATCTGCATTCTTAAGATTAACCTGCCAATTTTCAACTTGTGATTTTCTGAAAAGATGTCCTCTATTAGTTTCTTGATTACGTTTATTGATGGCAGCAATCAGCCTAGTAACTACTGGTGTGTCTCCTGTGTAAAATAAATTTAAAGAAGGACAAAATTCGGAGTCAAAATATACTTGAACATTATCAGACTCATCAAATACGACTAGAGAGCTAGCAATATAAATTAATTCTCCATATTTAAGCCGATAAAGACCTTTAATTAGTTGTCTGGGTACATTTGATTTCAGCATAGCTTGTGGAGTTGTAATCCAAACAATGCTATCTATAACTGCCAGATCGCCCTGTTTACTTGGACAAACATGAAAAAAAGGACACATCCAATAACTTGTTGCAGACGGTTCATCTGGATTTTTTTGAGATGGCGATCGCAGGTTATTACAGGGTGCTATAGAAGATTCTAAAACATGACAATCCTCTTCTTCTAGATAGTTATCCAACAAACAAATTGTTGACAATGACGCTGCATTTGCACTATCATCTAAAGATTTTTTCTGGCGAATCACAGACTCATGGATTTGAGTTGTGTAAGAATAGCGATTAGAAACACCAATAATAGTTGCTGCGTGGTGGTTAAGTCTTTCTAGAATAATATTTAATTCTTCTTCTACATTCTTGCAATCCATGACACTGCCAAAAACCAGGGTGGTGCGGAGATTCTTCCTAGCTTGGTGTATTGCGACAATCTTAGCAAGAGTGCTTTTGCCAGAATTTACCATCCCAACTAAATTAATAGTACCATCTAGATTTAGGATATTATCTGGAATCCCATCATAACATTGCCAATACCTTGTTTTGAATATATTTTCATATTTTGCTGATTGCCCTTTACCGATAAGCTGTTCATCCATCCAGCGAGCCGTTGCCAATAACTCTGTTCTTGTATAGGTTACACTTCCTTTTTGAGAACTATATTGACTTAAATCTGATAAATTAAAACCTGGTAGTTGACTGTTAATTCTGGCATCTTGCATGGAATTTCTCTTTTCTGTTTGATGAATCCCTAGCCGATTTAAGACCAAGTCATAGTCATCTTGTGGTATCAAATAAGATTTGACATATTCTCCTTTGTTGGGATTTCCAGATAAATAGTGGCGTTCGGGGCGTGCATATTTAGCTGTTGTCTCTCTTTCTTGATAAACCTCTAAATTTACATTATTAAATACATGAGCATAGACTTGCTCCCGCACAGGTAATAAACCAGTAGTACCCATAGACTGAATTGGTGTAGATAACACAGCATCAGGAAACCATCTCAGATACTGTGGAATTACTTTCTGGTAAGCTTCTAAACGCTCCGATAGTATATTAGTAGAACGCAGGGCAGGCAGAAGATATGATGCTTTCCTAACTCGGAGGCGATCGCTACTTGATAAATTCTGTAAATGCTCATGGGGCAAGTCATACAAACAAAGCAAAAAACTTAAACTTTCTACAGGTTCATTTGGCATCACCGAGCGTAATAAATACAGCCCTGCTTCTAGCTCAATAAATTCTGTTGCGGTTAAATCTCCTAGAGAATATTCGTTGGAGTTAGAAATAATATTCTCTAAATCTTGACTCAAACGACTAAATACTTTTGTTTCAAACATGGCTCTGAATTAACTCAATTAATTCACTTTCGTAATAGATTTCTGCGTCTGAATGACCTTGAAATACTTCTTTATAATTTGGCTTGTTTACTTTGTGTGCATCTGGCACAACAAAACAGTATTTATCACCCTCAATTCCATGTTTTTTGATGTCGCTCATCGGAAAACCTGTTTCAGAACATTTTTGTGCTAACCCACTAGCACTCTTCCAGTCTTTGACATCTACACAAAATTTGTAGCCATCTGGGCAAACAATCAGTAAATCATAGGAATCAAGCCCCGGCCACATCGTCACTTTACACTTGAGTTTTTCGGCTTGATCCCGCAATTTCAGCTCCGGTACAGAAGGCGAAACCAGGTAATATCGAATATCTGGTGCCGCTAATTTTACTGTATCATCAGGATTTATAAAATTAACCAGATCTTTCTTCTTTTTTGATATGTTGAAATCGCATTTTCTGACAGCACAAGTCATTGTATCATTGTGCATAGTAACTAGACTTCCACATAATTTACATCTGGCAATTTTATCGTTGATAAATTTATTAGCCGGAACAGAATGAGTATAAACTACATTAAAAATTTCCTCTTCTACCGTCTCAGGTTTAGCTTTACATTTCAGCTTAAAGCTCACTCGTTCATGGAGTGTGGTAATTGCGTGCCTTGCTAAAAACTCCCTAACCTCCCGATAGATAGTGTCTTTTTCTTCTATTGTTTTGTAACGTAAAGTTAAATTTTTAATTTGTGTGTATACCTCTCTTTGGAGAAGCCCTGGCTTATTGCTTTCAATAACATCTTGAGCAAATTCTTGACAGTATTCCGTAGTTCTAACTTCAGGAATATTCTCCAGTAAATAAATTTCTTCCAGCTCATCAATAGGAAAGGCTTCAATTTGAGAAAAATCAACAGGCCAGTTAATTAAGGGTGTTGTTTTGCAGAACTTCAGAACTTGTCCTAAGCTTTGGATAATTGGTTGATTTGTTCTCAATGATAATAATGCTAATTGATTTAATGCTCGTTGGAGATTTTGAGGGTAAGGGTGGGTAATCCCTCCTTTTAATTCATAAGCATTTTCTAAATCTACTAACCCAGTTACAAGTAAGTTAAAGCAGGTTTCAGATGTGACTTTTGTGACTTTCATCTTGCTGTTGCTCCTCATCTACATAAGGCGGAATAGAAGCTAAAAAATATTGAATAATTTCTTTAGTGGAAGTGTTACATTTTAAATCCTTTACAGGCGATCGTTTAATCTCCATATAAATAGATTCAAGTTCTACTCTTAAACCCTCTAGGTAGTCATAAAATACTGAGAGCTTATGCTGTTTCCCGAAAAGATGGAGGTCTATAATTCCTTTAATTGTGGGTGACTCTGCCTCATCTCTTTTGTGAGATTTGAGAATATCTTCCCGTTCGTTTATTTTTATAATTAAATCCCAGATATCGTCAAAAGTTGCCTCGTAAGCTTCGTTACCAGATATTATTTTTCCTATTAGTGTTAATATTTTTCTAGCATTGATTTCTGCAATAACGAAAAATTCCGATTCTGTTACACGACTAGATTCTCCTCTGATTACTGCTAGTTCTAATGCAGACTTGATATCTAGTAGAGTTATGCTTCTTGATTTTTGTATTACTTCTGGTGTGTTGAAATCAGCTTTTTTATTAGCTAATCTATCACTTTCTGACTTTCTAATATTTGGTATAACTTGAGAAAAAATCCATTTTTTAAAATTTTCTGCTTGAGGTTTTGAACTTGAAAATATTGTGCGATATAGACCACTTTCCGTCAATACTATATATTTAATAGATTTTTTTTGAACTGTATCATTAATAGTGAACTCATCCTTATCATCTGCATCATAGTTAAACAATTCTTGTTGATGATTGGATATACCTAGGGCTGCGTAAACATCTTGAGCCACAAACCCAGGATTCTCGAAATCATATTTAACTCGAATCGGGTAGTTTTCAAAGTAAAAGACAGTTAGATTCTCTTGATTTAACTTTCTAACAAAAATGGTCATTTTAAAAAAAATTATATGATGTCCGTTAGAATAGTGATAAATAAAATTTAAGTTGCTCTAACCACATAGTTATCATCGCGCTAAAGCGCAACTACAAACAAAGTTTTTTTTATGCACAATTAAGCAGACATGATAGTTGAGATAAGGTTGAAGAAGGCACAAGGGAGTAATTAGTGGGGGATACCCAAGGAAAGCCACTCCAAGTCTACAAGTCCGCAACTAATTATAGGCCACCAAATTCCAAACTTACCTGGAGGCCTTAAACCCAATTTATACTCAGGCCTAGAAGCAAACTATATCATTAACTTACACAAAATTACCTATAATAATTCTGGCTGACTCTGACTGAATTTTTTATTAATAAATATGGAGCATATGGGAGTCGAACCCATGTCCAAAGTGGCTATTCACTCTTCGCTCATTCACAGGTTTAGCTCTTTTTGACCCTCAGAGCTGGAACTACCCATTATCCCGGATAGTGGGATGCTCTAGTTAAGTCTTAACCAGCAGCCGACTAGAGGCAGTTTGCCAGTGCATCCGTTGGGGTTATGTCTGCAATCCTTAACGGAGTCAAACTACAGACGCTCGAACCTATAAGAGGTATTTTGCAATTAAGCTACAGCTACTTGCTTACGAGCAAAAGGTACAATGTTGTTTGCACTTATTATTTGTTGAGCCCGGTATTTTCGAGAGAAGACTCACTCTCGACCTGTATCACAAAGTAGATTTCACCACCCTGTCGAAACCGTTAATGCCCCGTGTGATTTTTTGATCCTACACAATTTTTTTAATTATGACAACTAGAAAGTCACATAATTTAATGTAAATCATTTTCCCAAACACCTATATATACACGCTCGTCACTACTCCGCTCAATCAAACCTTCCAAATTACCTGTTTTAAACTCGTAGCGATCAATTTTGCCGTTTCGTACATCCTGCAACCCTTGACTAATCTCCCTAGTAATCTCCAGATCCAACATATTAGTAAAAGCTACTCTCACCATTCGGTCGTCTATAGAATCTGCTACAGACAACTCAGTTTGCCGTAAGCGACGAGAATCTTGATCGTATATGTAACCTAAAGTCACTTGTGAAGGAAGCAAATCATAAATCACAGCGCTAGTATTAGGCCAATAGCCGCGCTCTTTAACTATTGTTGGTTCTCCTAATAATTCTATGATTTTACTTTCTAAAGTACCAGGGGGTAAACCACGAATAATTGGTAAAACATCACTGATAGTAGAATTATCAATAGGATCGGATGGAATATTATCTGGCAATATTAAGTCCAAAGGTATTTGGGGAACTGAATCTTGAGGAGATGAACTCGGAGTTGGTTGAAGTATTGGTGGTTTTGGTGTAGGCTGCTCAACAGGAGGTGGAGGAGTAGGAGTTGGTTTGAGCACTGGAGGAATAGGAGATGATTTAGGGGAAGGAGTAAAGTTTGGTAGTGGGCTATAACTTGGTTGTGCAGATGGAGTTGGTTTTGGTGTAGTAGTTGGTTTTGGTTTAGGGGTTTGGGCAATATCTGATGGTTTGACTGTGGGGGAAGGTTGAGTGGGTTGAGCTATAGGTGGATTGGAATCGGGCTGAGAATTCAAGACTATTGCTGTTAAGGCTCCTGCTATGAGAGTAGCGATCGCTCCCAATATGCCCCAGACAAAAATTCCTCTAGGTCTTTGTGTAGTAGGAAGATTCACACTAGCAGTTTTTCCATTTCCTACCTTTTGAGCTGGATTTTGAGGTACTACCCGTATAGTTGAAACATTTGTGGGAGAATCTAAGAAAAGTTTTAACCATTCATCTACAGTTGCAGGCCGTTGTTGCATATCCAAAGCCATACCTATCAACACAGCTTGATTAACATTTGCACTGAGTTGAGGCTGTAACTGTTGAGGATTGGCCATTTCTTGTTGACCTCTTGTTGGTGCTGCTAATGGTATTTGTGCCGTTAATAAAGTATATAGGGTGGCAGCTAAACCATAAATATCTGTTGCTGCTGTACGTTTTCCTTGAACCCAATATTGTTCAGGAGGGGCATAACCATCTGATACTAGATTAGTATGAACCTGAGTTTTGCCAACAATAAACTCTCGCGCAATACCAAAGTCAATTAAAATTACTTCGTTGGTATCTTGGCGCAGCATAATATTTTGGGGTTTAATATCGCGGTGGATGAGGTGATTCTGATGTACTACCATCAAAGCATTTCCGATCTGGCGAATATAGTCAACAGCGATCGCCTCTGGTAGAGGTTGTCCACTAAATACAATTTCTGCTAAGGTCTGACCAGGAATATAGTCCATTACTATATAAGGCTGACCATCTTCGACAAAAAAATCACTAACTCGAACAATATTAGGATGGACACACAAAGCCAGTCTTTTGGCCTCATCCTGAAATTTTCTTTGAAATTCCTCAAAGTTAGGATGTTGACGTAGAGACTCATTGAGAGTTTTAATAACTACAAGTTGTCCCAAATAATTATGAGTAGCCTTGATCGTAATACCAAAACCACCTCGTCCTAGTTCTTGTTCTAAAGTATATTTGTCCCCTTGTCTGGTAGGGCCATAAGCTATGTTCATTCCTATTCCCCAATTTCTCTTCGAATCATTAGACTTGTTGTCAAACTTAAATCCAAATCAATTACAATGTTAGAAATAATTAATTTCTCTTACTCTTGAATTTTGACAATTAACACCGTTCCCGACTAGCAAACTCCCTTTTTC
>JAJEAQ010000168.1 GCA_022822685.1 Trichodesmium sp. jk18x7bins.61 | reverse complement strand
AGAAAATCTCTTAAATCAAAATTATGACCACATCTGCTTTGAACAGACTGAGCATCAAGATAGTAAATATAATGTTTACGATGACAACTCCAACAATTAACAGGGAAAAAAGTGATTTTAATATGCTGCTGCTGTTTATATCTATAAAATTCACAAAACTTAAAACGGTCAGACAAGATATTAGTAATAAATTCAAATAATTTAAAAGACTTTTTCTGATTAATTACAATTGGTTTTTCAGACTCATCAAATCGCAATTCAAACATAGGAATATCTTTTATTGGTGGCCATGTTGGTAATCTTTTAAACAGCCAACAGCAACGAATTCCATCTCTGATATACTTCTGTTGACGCTCTTCAGTTTTCTCTAAATTTTGATGACTCAATTGAACCTCAAAAGCAAGTTGAACTAACTGGTTATTAATCTGCTTAGTTGCCAAAACATCGGCTCTCCAATCTGCTCCGGTTCCTTCAGTCTTAACCTCATAGCCTATAGCTTTGCAAGCTATAGCAATTTCTGTTTTGCATAAAAGATGCTCCCAACTTTCTGAAGGAAAATTACATTTAATTTTTTTATGATGAACGAAATGCTTAATCCCAGCTCTTGAAGTTCTTAAATATGCTGTCGCTCCACAACAAGGCAAAATAACCTCAATTTCTTTGCGTTTTTCTCTAGCTTTAATTCTTTCCATTCTTCATCAGAAAGAAATGGCGCTAATAATTCTTGATTGTTTACGATTGCTCTTAGTGGCATAGTTTGAATTTTCTGAGATTGGCCAATCAAATCAAAAAAACTGATACTCTGAAAGCCTTATTATACAAGCTATTGGGCAGTTATAAGTACTTGTTAGAACTATTGGACATTGAAAGAGCGATCGCTCGCTACAAGGCTTACGTTTAAAAGTGGCAAGTTAACTAAAATCCTTGCTGAATCAATGTCTCATGGACTTACATCATTTTTTGTGGACTAATAGTATACAAGTTAGGGATCACTTCTTTAACTTCAGATAGTCACTATCCAAAGTTAAATTTTATTGGCCTTTATTTTTTGACGGAATTTCGTCACCAGTCAATGTAACAATTTCACCATCCTTCATAAAACTGATCGACTGTCCTAATCTCCTTCAGGAGAAAAAAATGATTTATATTTTCCTTTTGATTAATCCTCTTATTTTCAGAATCAATAATAAACAATTGTCAATTGTTAATTGTGTGTGCGAAAACATAACGCTGGCTCTCATCCCGACGCTCCCCTAGCCGGAGACGCTTATCTTCCCGCCAGGCGTGTTAAAACTTGCCCGTGGGGCCTGTGAGATGACTGGAGATCATTTGCCCAGCACATATATAGGTGTATTAGGGGTGAATTTGGGACTTTTATTGGAAGCAGTTAGAATAAAATAATTACTAAGCAATACCAAATCCGTCAATTAAAAGGTAGTTTGCCCAAATCGGCCTAAATTTTTTGCCTTCTACCTGTAACCCCTGTAGTAAATATACTAGCGGATTTGGTATGAGAGCTAATAACCTCCATTACTCACCCCCACTGGTAAAGATGAAAGACTTCTTCAAATATACCTTTGCAAGTCTGATTGGCAGTCTACTAGGAATTGCCTTAACTATTAGTTTCGGATTTGGCGGACTAATATATTTTATTGCCCTGATCGCTAGTAAAGCTAAAGATGCCGGCCCACAAGTCAAAGACAAATCAATCTTAGTTTTTGACTTAACTACCAATATCACAGATACTCAGCTCATCTCTAGCACTGGGGAAGCACTCCAAGAAGCTCTCTCTGGCGATCAGTCAACAACTATTTCACTCCGAAAAGCAATTCATTCTCTTGATGCTGCTGCCAAAGATGAAAAAATAATCGGCATTTACATCAAAGGTAGCAATACTCCAGGAACTACAGGATTTGCTAATCTACAAGAAATACGTCAAGCACTTCAACGCTTCCGACAAACAGGTAAAAAAATTATCGCCTACGATCAAGATTGGACAGAGCGAGAATATTATCTAGGTTCGGTAGCAGATGAAATTTTTATTAATCCTCTTGGTGTCTTAGAGTTTAATGGTATCAGTTCACAAATCATGTTCTTGACAGGCGCGTTTGATAAATTTGGTATTGGTATTCAGGTGACAAGAGTGGGTAAATATAAATCTGCTGTTGAACCATATATCTTGGAAAAAATGAGTCCAGAAAACCAACAGCAAACTCTACAATTATTACAGGATGTTTGGGGTGAATATCTAGAAACAATCGCCCTGAGTCGAGGATTAACAACACAGCAGTTACAGGCGATCGCTGATAATCAAGGCATCTTGATGGCTAATTCTGCTTTAGACAATAAGTTAATAAATCGAGTCGCCTACAATGATGAAGCGATCGCAGAACTTAAAAAACTCACCGATACAAAAGAGGAAGATAAAACTTTTCCCAAAATTAGTCTGAATAATTATGCAAGAGTGCCAAAAGTTGCAGAAAGTGCTAGGGGAGATGTCAAGAGCAAAAATAAAATTGCTGTAGTCTATGCTGAAGGTGAAATAGTTAATGGTTTAGGTACTCCTAGACAGATAGGAGGCGAGCGGCTGGCACGAGAATTACGCAAACTACGACTTGACGATCAAATTGAAGCTATTGTCATGCGAGTCAATAGCCCTGGTGGCAGTGCTTCAGCATCAGAAGTTATTGCTCGCGAAGTTAAGCTAATCCGCGAGCAAAAACCTGTGGTTGTATCTATGGGTAATATAGCTGCATCTGGTGGGTACTGGATTTCTATGGATGCAGATAGAATTTTTGCTAAACCAAGTACTATTACTGGCTCTATTGGAGCCTTTGGTGTTTTATTTAATATTCAAGAAATAGCTAATGAAAATGGGATTACTTGGGATGTAGTGAAAATTGGTAAATTTGCAGATTTGAATACTACTGCTCGCCCTAAAACTGAGGAGGAATTAACCTTAATTCAAAAAATGCTGGATTCAATTTACGAGCGGTTTATTACAAATGTAGCAACTGCCCGTAATTTACCAAAACAGAAGGTTGCTGAAATTGCTCAAGGCAGAGTTTGGTCTGGTATAAATGCTCAAGAGTTAGGTTTGGTGGATGAGATTGGTGGGATAGAAGCTGCAATTAAATTTGCTGCACAAAAAGCTGAATTAGGGGAAAGTTGGAAAGTTGAGGAATATCCTAAGTCTCGTAGCTTAGATCAGAGGATTTTCCGCAGTCTTTCCGGTGTAGACATAGGAATGCCAACTATTGGTCCTGATCCATTGACACTTGAATTTAAAAAGTTGCAGGAGGAATTGGGTAGCTTGAGAGCGATGAATGATCCTTATGGTATTTATACTCGTTTACCTTTTAATTTAAGAATTGATTAGCGATCTGCTTACTCTTGCCTTCTGTGGAGGAGTTACTGGAACTGCTTTTTCGGTTTGCATAAAAGCAATGGCTGAATTTGTGAATAAAATGGTAGTCCTGTATAGTAATGGTAAAGTGAGGCTGAAACCTTCACTTTACCATTACCCAAATAATTACAATGCACCACTACCAATAAAATTAAAGGAATTAAACTCTGTTGGTGTCTAGTTTCATTTGATAATTGATAATTGACAAAGGCAGCTATGTTAAAGGGTTAGAAGGGAATTTTACAAAAGTACCTTTGCCTCATTCGGGAGGAGCTACGCTTTCATCACCGGATTTAGTATCAACAGATGCACTCACAAGTCAAAACAGAGGAGACAAAAGTTAAAATTAAAGATTTTTAACTTACTTTTTCATTAGGATTTGTTAGAGTCGACGCCCGATATTATTCGGGGCGCCTCTCCTTCAGAACCGGACGTGAGACTTTCACCTCATCCGGCTCCTAGTTAGTCTGAGTTCTCACTCTGCTCATGTGTTCATAATGATGACATTGGCTGTGGAGTG
>JAJEAQ010000145.1 GCA_022822685.1 Trichodesmium sp. jk18x7bins.61 | reverse complement strand
CCCAACCTGCTTTCTGAATATAAATAATAGTTTCTGTATCCTCACCACTTAACATTGAGGATTCGACTCTTCCTATTAATATCGTTTGATTTGGAATACTTTCTAACCAGGCTTTTTTACGAACTACTAATCCAGCAGTCGTAGGCAATAGCCTCTTTTTAGGTTTGTATATCAATGGTTGATCACCTCTTTCATTAATCGCCAAAAATGGCTTAATTCTGTCAAAATTTGGTGGTAGTTCAGAGCCAAAATCTCCATGAACTTGACTTGAATAAGCACCTGCTTTGGGATATTTTTGAGCAAATTCATAGGCCTCTAATACCCAGTTACTTTCTGGCAAATTATCGTCATCTAGGAAGCCAATTAAAGGAGAATTGGCTTCTTTTACTCCTTTTTTTCTAGCCCAACCAGCACCTCTTTGTGCTTCACAATAATATTTTAATGGGATTTTTTCAGACAATTTTTCTTGATATTCTCTAACAATTTTTTCTGTATTGTCTGTGCTGTTGTTATCTACAACAATCACTTCCCAAGACAATTTTTCTAGACCTATTTGAGATTCTAACTTGTCTAGAACTAAAGGTAATCTAGATGCTCCATTATAAGTAGGAATTACTACAGTCAAATCACTCATGATAACTTATTTCTCTATAAGTCTGTTTAGTAATCAAAAATCAAATCTTATTTCTATAAAGTTCTTGTGTAAGATTACAAAATCATCGGTGTCACTTACTAACCTTAGAAGACTTTTGTCATCTTGCCTCTTGGATTCAGTTGCAAAAATTCTTGTGGCTCACGCTCTAACGCCACTTCTCTTCCTCCACGCTCCCAACTCCATCTATAATCTTTGATTTAGATGGAGTACTCTCAAAATTAAAAGCTATTCAAATTAATACCTGCCTCTTTGGCCATTGCCTGCAAGCCTTTCCGTTCTAAAGTTTTAATTGCTTTAGTTGATAATCGTAGCCTTACCCAACGATTACCTTGAGGCCACCATACCCTCTTCCATTGTAAGTTAGCATGTTGAACTTTATGGGTACGAATATGAGAGTGAGATACGGCAAAACCATTATTTGCTTTCTTTCCTGTTAGTTGACACTTACGGCCCATTATTCCATCCTGATTATTTGTTTACGACCCCTCCATTATATATATGCTTGACGAATAACTTTCAGAATACTCTTATAATTCAGACAGCACGGGGGGGAGTAGGGAATTAGAGGAGTGAAGCAGTGGGAGAGTCAGGGAGTGGAGAAAAATCAAGTTTTTCCCAATCAGTAAGATCAAAAAATAGGGATGTTCCATGGAACGTCCCTATAACTTTTTTGCTTTTGAAAGCACTCCATCTAAATCAAAGATTAATGCCCAGCAACATGAAAAGCAAAATACATACCACCAATTTAACTTTTGCCTCTTGCCTCTTGACTCTTGCCCTCACCGCAGATAGTTGAATTCTGACTCTTGATGCCAATCATAATGCACGTTCCGTTAATTTTGTCAATACCTGATTAGAACGTTCTACAAAATCTTTCATGCCCTCAGCATCAAAGCCTTTCTGTGCTACCAAAGCTAAATCATATATATGATTACAGATTTGTTTAGCTAATTCTGCTGAAGGGGAATCTCCACTACCTTGAATAATACTACCTTGATTGAGATTGCTAAGATTCTGAATTAGTGGGTGGGCAGTGTTAACTAACAAAACATGGTCCTCTGGAAATTCGGCTTTTTCCTGCTGCAACAAAGCAGTCATATCCCGCAAGCGTCGCATTGCTTCTGGTAACAATACCATTGCTGGTGGAGTAGTTTGAGTATCTTCTGATTTTAGTGCTTGAGCTTTAATATTTACTTTAGGTTTATTCAGAGCTTTTTCAAATAACTCTTTTATTTGTTCGCTGCGAGTTTTATTAGTAGTTGGATCGACAATTTCCGATTGATTTTCTTTATCAATTAATGTTTCATCTAAGTCAGAATCTACTCGAGAGAATTTCACATCTTGATATTCTCTTTCTAGGAAACTAATAAAGTGGGTGTCAATAAAAGAGTCGAGAAATAAAACTTCCAAACCCTGATTTTTATGTAGTTCTACATAAGTTGCTTGGGATGCAGGATCAGTACAATAATATACCCGGTTTTCATGGTTTTCTTTGTTACGTTCTAAGTATTCTTTGAGAGTGGTGTAATAAAAACCTTGTTCATCTGTGTTTTGAGCATCAGAAGTTTTAGGAGTTACTTCTTGCCAAGCATCTTCTCCTTCTACTTGTACTTCTACTGCTGGTTTGGCTTCAGTTTGAGTAGACTCAGTCTGATTAAGTTTGGCTGTGGTGCGGAAAATTATGATGTCTTCTACCTGCTTTTTAAACTTATCATCATTCATGGCACCGAACTTAACAAATGTGCCTACATCTTGCCAGCAGCTAATATATTTAACTTGTTCGTCGCGATAAATTTCTTTCAGGCGATCGCCTACTTTTTTTGCTATATAATCAGCTATTCTTCTCACAGTTCGATTACTCAATAAAGAACTGCGAGACACATTTAGAGGAATATCTGTACTATCAATTATACCTCGTAAGGGCATCAAGAATTTGGGAATAATTTCCTCACAGTGGTCTGTCACAAATACCTGATTACAGAATAGTTTAATATTACCTTGGTTAACATCTACATCTGGTTTTAATTTAGGAAAGTAAAGAATGCCATTAACAATAAAAGGATAGTCAGTATTTAGATGTACCCATAGCAAAGGATCTTCTTGGAAAGGATAAAGATGACGGTATAGTTCTAAGTAGTCATCTTTTGTCACGTTTTGAGTAGATTCTCGCCAGATTGCTTTGTGTTTATTAACTACTTCCTCCTCTAATTTAATTGGCACTGGCATAAAATCGCAGTAGGTTTTAATTAATTGCCGAATCCGAGTAGTTTCGAGATATTCTTTTTCTTCATCTTGGAGGGTTAAGGTAATAGTTGTGCCTCGTTCCGTGCGAGCCGAATCTGATAATTCAAACTCTGGAGAGCCATCACAGCTCCAGTGAACAGCCTGCGCTCCTTCTTGATAAGAAAGGGTATCAATTTCTACCTTTTTAGCTACCATAAAAGAAGAGTAAAAACCTAGGCCGAAATGACCTATGATTGTATCATCATCACTGCCTTTATATTTCTGGACAAACTCTTCAGCACTGGAAAAAGCAACTTGGTTAATATATTTTTTAATTTCATCGGCGGTCATACCGATGCCATTATCACTAATTGAGAGAGTCTGATTATCTTTGTCTATTTTTACCTCTATTTCTGAGTTGGTAATATCACCATTATATTCCCCAGTTCGAGCCACCATGTTCAGTCTAGTAATTGCATCTACACCATTAGATACTAATTCTCTTAAGAAAATTTCATGGTCAGTATAGAGGGATTTTTTGATAATGGGGAAGATATTTTCAGTATGGATACTGATTTGACCTTTTTCTAGTGTTGTACTCATAGTTTTTATCTGTTGTATCTAGGTGGATTAATTCTCGTGGAGCATTGAGGATTGAGTCTCAGTTTTTGGTATCTTGAAAGATACGAAACTAGAGTGTTGGAACACATGGCCAATTACTACTGTTCTCTACTCAATACTCTTTAATGATTTTGATTTATTGAATCTTTTTTTTATACGGGGATTGCCCCAAAAATATGATTCGGATTTCACTACCTAAGACTTTCTTCGATCTGATAGCCTGAGTTGAATATTTAGAAAATAATATTTCTCTGTAAATTTATTAAAAATAACTAATGATTCTGATAGTTTCTAATCTTTGATTATGCTTATGCCCTCTTGAGCATCAATGTGGTTTGAAATGGAATCTTAATTCCCATATTTAGGTCTATTGAAGCAGCGATCGCTACTAGCTTGACAATTGACAATTAAAAAATTACAATTTGTCAAGGGAGGTATGCAGAAGGGTGAGAAGGGAATTTTACAAAATTCCCTTGGCCTCATTCGGGAGGAGTTACGCTTTCATAATCGGATTTAGTATTGCACACTCGATGCATGATTTGTGTGAAAGGGTATAACTTAACCATTGTACTAAACATCCCTCAACCATAATCTATAATTGCCTTAGCTAAATTATGGTTTTATAGCATACCTTTGATGTTCAGATTTTCTCATGCCATAACTTGGTTTTCATTGACTATCTTGGAGGATAGCTAGTGTCGAAAATCTCCACGACATCAAGCTATTTTCCCTTGAACTTTAGGTAGTTTGATCCTAGTTTTATATCTAATGTTACAAGCTAATTTTTGTAGCTGACGTTTGAGATTTTTTTGATCTTTAACAAAGAGAATAATTTCACCACTATCTACAAAAATCAAAACTATTTAATAGCCATAGTTATAGCTGGGAAGTTGAATATATTTTGTACTTGTGCTCAAATCAAAATTTGATCAGTTTTACTGGTTAGTCAGGACTTACACATTTTTTAGTTGTAAAGGCTATATATACCGTTGTGCCATAGTTTTAAATTACTCTATATAGTGTTTTTGCATAAGTCCTGTTAGTGATAAAATTGTAGCATACACCTATGTCAGGATAAGTATTGATTGGCATTCATCCCCATCTAAAAATAGAAAATTTATAGATTAGGACTTCTGTCAACTTTTGTTAAATTACTCCCCTAATTCCTGGAAATTACTAGACATGTTTTGATCCCAAAATAATTCTATATGCATAAATCTCAACCACATATAGCTGTCTTCCTGCGGAATCTGACAGGAGGTGGAGCAGAGCGTGTGATGCTAAATCTAGCAATTGGCTTTGCTGAAAGGGGAGTCAGAGTAGATTTAATATTAGCTAACGCAGACGGGAAATATATAACTCTGATACCAGAGAAAATACAACTGATAAATTTTCATAATTCTGATTTGAATGATAAATTGAGATTCGCAACAGGATTTCAGTCTTGTAGAAGTCTCCCTAAATTAATCAATTATTTGTAAGAAAAAAACCGAAAGTCTTACTTTCAGCTTTGCTATTTCCTTAGGAAAATGCAATAATAGCTAAACAGTTTGCAGGGGGAGCTACTAAAGTTATAGTTTCAGAACACACTAATCTTTGTGTAGAGGCAAAACTGGTAGAGCAAATTTATTCACGTTTGGCTCCAGTAACAGCCCGGTTTCTGTACCCTTTAGCAGATGGAATAGTGGCAGTTTCTCAAGGAGCTGCTGATAGTTTAGCTCGTATAACTGAGATATCACAAAAGAAAATTAAAGTGATCTACAACCCAATAATTACACC
>JAJEAQ010000105.1 GCA_022822685.1 Trichodesmium sp. jk18x7bins.61 | reverse complement strand
GTGTTTTCAGCCCAAACTAGAGGCCCGCAATTCCTCCCTACCGTGTAGACGGGTAGGGAATCGGAGCGGGGAAGTGTTGATTAGCTAGTTAAAGTCTACAAGGAATCCCCACCAATACAAAAGTTTAGGTGGGGATGGTTCAAATCATGTTATTAAATTATAGATCATGCAAATTGCCAAAGTTTGTGGCACAGTTGTCAGTACTCAGAAAGAACCTAGCTTAAGAGGAACAAAGCTGTTGCAATTTATAGACTCCGAAGGCCAGCCATTATCAAAGTATGAAGTAGCTGCCGATAATGTGAGAGCCGGAATAGAAGAATGGGTTTTGGTTAGCCGTGGAGGAGCAGCTCGTGAAATACAAGGCAGTGAACAACTTCCTATAGATGCCAGAGTGGTAGCTATTATTGACACAATAACTGTGGAAAATCCCATGCTCTACGGTAAAAAAGACCAATATCGTTGAACAACTGACTGACTCAATAATTGAGTTGTTGGATGTCGAACTACATATCCAACACCCAATATTTTCTACTAAAAAAGCGATTTTGTGGATGTGTTGCTTGGGTTATATATGTTCAAGACCGAGTCTTAATTTACAAAAAATTTGCTGTAAGCTCTACGGGAGAAAACTTGTATCACCAGGTAGATCAGAATCCGGTGATGCAACAAGTAAATATAAAAATGTCAGAATTGACGCTTGATCTAAAGTTTTATGAAGTTGAAAAAAATATATGCAATACCATAAAGAGGCGGCTCCGCCAACCCCCTGGTCAAGAAACTTGGCACAGCCGAATATTGATGACACAACTTATGTTCATTCCTTTTCTAATGTTATTGGAGATGTGCGAATTGGAGCCAATGTATTAGTAGCTCCTGGCACATCAATCCGCGCTGATGAAGGAACTCCCTTCTTTATTGGCTCAGGAAGCAATATCCAAGATGGAGTAGTCATCCATGGCTTAGAGCAGGGAAGAGTCATAGGGGATGACCAACAAAAATATTCTGTATGGATAGGTCAAAATGTTTCTATTACCCACAAAGCCCTAGTTCACGGCCCCTGTTATGTCGGGGATGACTGTTTTATCGGCTTTCGTTCTACTGTATTTAACGCTCGGATCGGTGAAGGTTGCATCGTCATGCTACATGCTTTGATCCAAGATGTAGAAATTGCTCCCGGTAAGTATATACCTTCAGGAGCAATTATTACAAATCAACAGCAAGCAGACCGCTTGCCAGACGTACAACCAGAAGATATGGAATTTGCCCATCATGTGGTGGGAATTAATGAATCTTTACGGCAAGGTTATCTCTGCGCTAGCAATGTCTCTTGCATTATGCCTATTAGAAATGAAATGAATAATAATTATACAAACGGTAACGCTAACGGTTATAAATCTTCAGTAACAACTGGCTCTCTGAACCCAGAGTTAGTGACTCAAATCAAGCAGCTAGTATCTCAAGGGTATCATATTGGTACAGAACATGCTGATACTCGTCGTTTCAAAACAGGTTCCTGGAAAAGCAGATCTCCAATTCAAAGCAGTAATTCCTCAGAAGTATTAGCAGCTCTAGAAGCTTGTATAGAAGAACACGCAGGAGAGTATGTACGTATGTTTGGTATTGATCCAAAAGCCAAACGCCGCATATCTCCTATTGTGATTCAACGGCCTGATGGCAAAAAAGTCACTCAAAAATCAACTACTGTTAGTTATAGTGATCCTACTACTACCAACTATCAAAATGCTACTGCAAATAGTACAGGTTTGACTTCATAAGTTGCAGTTCAAGTGCGTTCTTTGTTATCTCAAGGATACAGAATTGGTACTGAATATGCCAATGAACGTCGCTTTAAAACTAGCTATTGGCAAAATGGTCCGACTATTTCAGAAACGAATGCCTCACAAGTATTGGCTGCCCTAGAACAATTTTTGGCAGAACATACGGACGAATACGTGGGTTTGATTGGTGTTGCTCCTCAAGCCAGACGTCGTGTCGTAGAAACATTAATTCAACAGCCTGGTAATCGACAAATTCAACAATCTACCGCGGCTTATAACCAAACTCCTCAAGCTACTGTATCTAGTCAAGGTAGTGCAATGAATACTGGATTGAGTCCCGATGTTGTTGAGCAAGTCCGTTCATTATTTCATCAAGGATATCGTATTAGCCTAGAACACGCTAACGAACGTCGCTTTAAGACTAGCTCATGGAAGAGTGCTGCTCCCGTCTCTGCTACTAATGTCTCTCAAGCAATAACTGAATTAGAGGCAGCTTTGACACAACATCATGGGGAGTATGTACGTTTAATTGGTATTGCTCCTAATGCTAAACGTCGTGTTATGGAAACTATAATTCAAAAGCCAAATAGCAAAAGTAAGGGATTTGCTCCAACTAAAGCGACTACTATAGCAGTCGCCAGAGCAGTTAGTTAATAGAATAGAAGTAGTATTTTATAGATAGCGATTCGCAAAGCGATCCGTCCCGGAATCGCCTAATAATGGCCATACCCTCTAGTTAATATCTAGAAAATTTTGATTGCTGACGAGATGTCATTGAGTATGTCTGGCAATTAGCGTCCTATTTCATGTCGGCGACAGGCTCAACCGTCTTGGCGGTTGCTATAATGGAGTAAGTCAAACTCCAGAGCCAGTGCCTGTTTATAGTAGTCAAACAGCTACTTCGACAACCCAGAAGTTCAGTCAAGAAGTTGTAGAACAAATCCGCTCTTTGATTGCGAGTGGCTACAAAATTGGTACAGAATATGCAGATCAAAGACGTTTCCCTACTAGCTCATGGAAAACTGATGCTCAAATTGATGCCAAACATGATGGTGATGTTTTCTCAGCTCTTGAGGAAAGCCTCGTTCAACATGAGGGAGAATATGTCTGCTTGATTGGTATCGCTCCTAAAGCTAAACGTCATGTTTTAGAAATGATTATTCAGCAGCCTAACGGTAAGATAAAATAATCCCAGAATTTGACGGTCAAAAGTTAAGTTAGACTTTTGACCTTCTTAGATGATCATCAAAAGGAGTTCTATGCAGTTGCCACCACTACAACCTGTTGCAAATATTGAGCCTTTTGTTAGTGGTGATGTAAAAATTGATCCGAGTGTCGCGATCGCCCCTGGTGTCATTCTCCAAGCTGCCTCTGACTGTCAAATTATTATCGCAGCAGGAGTTTGTATTGGCATGGGAGCTATTCTTCATGCTTACCAGGGTAATATCGAAGTCGAATCAGGAGCTATTATCGGTGCAGGAGTTTTATTAGTGGGTAAGAGCAAGATCGGAGCAAATGCTTGTGTTGGTGCTTTGGCAACAATTCTAGAACAAGATTTAGAATCACAGCAAATTGTACCACCTGCTTCTATTATTGAAAAGTCTGGACGACAGGTCTTAGAGAAAGATACTACATCTCCACCACAAACGGCCTTCACACCAAAAACAACTAAAGACGATAAAGATTCACCAATAAATCAAGAGTCAGTTCAAACTGCTTCATCTTTAGAGGAAACTCAAACAGAAACTACAGAAACTCAAGCAGGTAATCCTCGATTACCAGAAAAACTATCTCCAGACTTGAATAATAAAATATATGGTCAGGAGCATGTCAACCAGATCATGCAGACTTTATTTCCTCATAAAAAATCTTCTAGTCTTTCTCCTGAAGCAGAAGAAGGGGATTGACACTCTCCAGTTAAATTGAAGATGATAACGGGATCCCCATCATAATAAAAATTTTCTGATCTAAATCTTATGTTTGGCAAGAATACTATTTTTTGAGAGAAATATCTCTCGATCATTCTAAAATGAATATAATATAATTAGGGTGAGGTCAATATATACCTAAAAAACTTTATATTTTTACTAATTGATTAATCATCCCTATAAACTACAATTACAATAATTATCTTAAAACTCCTACTGCTAAGACCTTAACTACAACTAGGTAAACTATACCAGCTTATCTTTTTTATTTATACAGAAAAATTTTAACTTGCCTAGCAAAAAAATAAGCCCTCTCCCAATAAAGTCGCCTCAGAATAAGAGCCTCAGATACACATCAAGTATTTAACAGACATTATAATC
>JAJEAQ010000030.1 GCA_022822685.1 Trichodesmium sp. jk18x7bins.61 | reverse complement strand
AAGGATTCAACTTGGATAGGTTAGTTGTTACTTGCTTTTCATCCCGCTTTATCAGTTTGATAGCCATTCTCTTTAATAGGGATGATGGATTCAATTGAAACATCTCAACAATAGGACTTTAACCTATAAACTCTCAACAGTAGTAACCAACCCTTTTGGGTTGAACCAGGTCATCCCCCGCTCTAAGAGCGGTTTCGACCTAACGAATCGCACTTCTACCTTTCCTATTTTACTAACGCCTGATAAAACATAGCTGTAACTTCAGCTCTAGTAGCAGATTGATTTGGATTTAAAGTTTTCACATCTGGATAATTCACTACTAAGCCTGCAATAGTTGCGGCTGCTATTTTTTCCTTAGCCCAATCAGGTATTGCTTCTTTGTTCTCGTAAATACTTAAATTTTCATCAGGATTTGATGGAATTTCTAGATTTAAGCCACTAGCTAAAGCCACTAATACCTCTAACCGCGGTACTTTTTGGTTGGGACGAAAAACATTTCCGGGATACTCTGTTAAAAACCAGATTGAGTAGCTCTTTGAATTTCTGCTTGAGCCGGTGAATCTGTTTTTATATCATCATAATTAACAGCATTTCTAGTTGACTTTTCCTCAAATATCTGGGGAATTTGAGTAGCTAATTCAGCTCGCGTTACAGGTTTATTAGGCTCAAATTTATCATTATCAGCACTAGCCGGCTCAATAATATTAACTTCTGCCAACGGTTGAATAAAATTACTTGCCCAAAAACTATTAGGAACATCATAAAAATTAATTGTACCAGTAGGAGATGTTTCAGGAGATGGAACTACTGCTCCTGCCAGTGGAACTTCAGAATTTGCCACATCTGAAGCCGGAGCCGTTTCTGCAATAGTTACCTGGGGCAACTCTGGAATCGCCATCTCTGGAGCCGGAGCCGTTTCTTTAATGGTTGCTTTGGGTACTCCTATTGTTAGGCTATTCAAAGAAGGTGCTATTGGAGAATCTGAAATTTCTCGTGATTTGGTAATTGGAGATTCAGATAATTTTTTTCCAATACCTAATACTGCCAAGCCCTTTGCAGCTTGTGGGACAATCTTTTGATTATTTGTTTCTGAAGGTTTACCTAATTTGGATATTGCTTCAGTGTTAGTGTTGGTTTCACCAATATTTGCCTCTAAGCCCCGAACAGAACTATTACTGGGAATCATACTGTTCATACTTATTCTTAGTTCTTCAAAAGTAGGAACTGCTTGACCAAAGTTTGATTTTGACTCACCCAGTTGAGGTGTGCCTAAACTAAAAATTGACTGCTCTCTAGAAATATTTGGACTATCACCAATCTCAGATCTAGCTTGAGGAAGAATCGGCTTAGAGACTAGATTAAAGCCATTATTTTCTCTAGTTGTTATCCAGAAAAATAGGCGGCCAAAAGTCGCTAAGGCTACAAATATTGCGATCCACTCATCAAATTCTACTGGCTTTGGCCGTAAAGGTGTATTCGGAGGTATATTTGTTATTTAAAAACCCTCGATAGTTTGGAAATCTGTCTGCTTTGCCTTACGGCAGGCGGATCCCACAGCTATGGAAGGAAAAAAGCTTGTGGCACAGGCTTCCAGCCTTTCTGGCCAGGCAACCCAAGCTCCCTTGTTTAACCATTTAGTTCATCAGCGAGGGACTGGCAAAGCATCCCTTTGATTAGGCTTCTAGCCTGCGTAGGAACTTTAACAGTTGCCCATAACTGAGCCTAATGGAGTTGTGATCCTTGGGACTTATATTGTCAGGTTTTAGGCTTTTACTTCTTGAAGCATAACAAAAAGAGAGTTCCCTCTTACTAACTCCCCCTATAGTTATTTAGTATCATATATGGTTGTCATGATATAAATAAGTAGTAAACAAAAGATGATTGCTAAACCTTTAATTATTGCTCACCGAGGTGCGTCTGGCTTAGTGAAATTTGAAAATACTTTAGCATCTTTTGAAAAAGCTATTGAATTAGGCACACCAATGACCGAATTCGATGTTAGAAAAACTCAGGATCATCAATTTGTTGTATTTCACAATGAATCAATTGATAGAATGAAACTTGCTGATTTGACTTATCAGCAACTTTTAGACATTTCTCAAAAAAAAGGCTTTGAGGTGCCATTGGTAGAAGATGTACTGAAGTTATGTCAGGGAAAAATAAAACTTGATATTGAATTAAAAGAAACCGGATATGAGCTGGAGATAGTTAAGTTAGTCAAAAAATATTTAGACTACCAAGATTATGTAATTAAGTCTTTTTTCGATCATGCTATAATTGCAGTCAAAAATGCAGATCATAAAGTGATAACTGGGCTTTTATTAGGTCTTGGAAATCCTCAAAATTTAATCGCTACTCGCCTATCAGAAATTTTTCCTGAACTTCGTTTGTTTCAAACTAAAGCTGATTTTGTTTCTCCCAATTATCAATTAATTAAATTCTGTTTTGTGTCACGGATGAAACTGATTAAAAAAAATATATATGTGTGGACAATTAATAACGAAAAATTAATGGCTGAAACTGCAAAAAAAGGAGTATTTGCATTAATTACAGAACGGCCAGATTTAGCTTTAAAGTTATTCAAAACAGCAAGTATATGACCAAATTTGTCTAACTATCTTACCAATGCCTTTTTTAGCTTTAAAATATAATTGTCTAGCATCATATATCTCCTAATTGGTTAGCTTATGTGCTGCTTCACATAGAAGTGTTAATATGGCAGTTCAATCTTGATCTGGATTTATACCAAATCTGGTTATTATAGGATACTTGTCCCATCCCAAAATCCCATCTATGGTAAAGACTTCGACTTTTTTAAATACCCTCCTACTAAGACGGATTTGATATTACTAATATTTGTTGACAACAGTACATTAAAACCTTGCACCTTGATCACATCATTAGATATAGTTGTTTAGCCTCAACGGTTTGCTTGTGGAGTAGGCTTCTAGCCTGCTTTTTCCCCTGGTTGAAATACGGAGGCTTTTAACCTGTACTGCCCAGTAAAATCAATGTATGCCTAAATTAGGTTTAGCCTATTTTCTAGAAGTCGGAAAATTAGAGAAACTAGCAATCCCTCCACAGCACAATTGTTCGAAATTCACCATTGAGCAAGGGAAACTATTGGTAATAGATTAGGTTTGACTTTCCCATGCCAAATACAGTCAGAACACCACAATTAAGAGTTATTAGTCACAAACGTTGACTAATGTGGAGAAAGAACGCCCTATTATTTCTTTAGTTTCTTAATCATTTTCATTAATTCTTGGTAATCCTGATTTTGTCCTTGTTTTTTATAAAGATCAGCAGCTTTTTGAAAGTCTTCTATTGCTCCCTGATAATCTTTGATAAAATAACTAAGTATACCACGGTTATAATAAGTTTTAGCGTCTGTAGGTTCAATTTTAATTGCTTCTGTATAATCATTTATTGCCTGCTGATAATCTCCTATTTCATAGTTAGAAATACCTCGATTATTATAAGCATCTGCATAATTAGGATTAATCTTAATGGCTTCAGTAAAATCAGCTATTCCTGCATAAAATTCCTTGATTTCATAAAGACAAATACCTCGATTATTATAAGCATCTGCATCTTGAGGATTAGCTTTTATAACTACAGTAAAATCTGCAATAGCAAGTTCATAATTTCCCATCACAGAGTAGAGACTACCTCGGTTGTGGCAAGCATTAGGGTTGGTAGGATCAATTTTAATTGCCGCAGTGAAATCAACAAGTGCCCCCTGATAATCTTCTAAATGAGAGCAGGCAACACCTCTTTCATTGTAATAGGTGCAAGCTTGAGCAGGATTAAGCCGAAGCGCTTCAGTGAAATCAGCGATCGCTTCCTGATAATTTCTCTGTTGAGACTGAATCTTGCCTCGCTCGTAGTAAGCATCACTATCATTAGGATTAAGTTTAAGAGCTTGAATTAAATCAGTTATCATCTCTGGTGGCTCTTTCTCCTCAGACAGAATATACTCTTGCTGATATTTAGTATCACTATCCTGGAAATCATGAATACCTGCATCAGTTGTCACTGCTATAGTATCATCCATAAAAGTTTTAGGTAGATTATCAATCTCCACATGAGCATCAGTCTCTACATCAGTCTCAGTTGTCAGTTGGGCAGAGCTATCAATGTGAGTATCAGTCTGATTTGTCACTGGTGTAGTTAGCTCTGTTAATTCTGTCGATGGAGTATCAATCTCTACATCAGTCTCAGTCTCAGTCTCAGTTGTCACTGGTGTAGTTAGTTCTGTTAATTCTGTCGATGGAGGCTCAATCTCTACATCAGTCTCAGTTGTCAGTTGTGTAGTCTGCACTACTGTAGTACTATCTGTAACTTCTTGAGGTGGATTATCAATCAATAAAAGTAAATTCTCTAGTTTTTGATTCGCATTGTCATAATTAGGATTAATTTTTAGTGTTTCTGTATAATCAGCAACAGCCTTTTCATAGTCTGCTATTGCCTCATATACAAAACCCCTATTATAGTAACCATCAGCATCATTAGGATTAAGTCGTATAGCCTCACTCAAATCAGCGATCGCTTCCTGATGAGAGCCGATTTGTGAAAGGGCTAAACCACGATTATTGTAAGCATTACTATTACTAGGTTCAATTTTAATTGCTTCTGTGTAATCAAGAATTGCACCCTGATAATCTTCTATTTGATGCTTGGCTATACCTCGATTATAATAAATTTCAGCATTATTAGATTCAATTTCTATTACTCTAGTGTAATCAAGAATTGCTCCCTGATAATCTGCTGATTGATAAAGCCTTACAGCTCGCTCATAAATAGTTGTAATATCGTTAGGTTCAATATCTGTTATTTCAGCTTGAGCATGTTTCATTTGTTTGCTATGTTATCTCAGTAAGTGTTCAATCTTAGTATTATATATTAAGTTCTATATCTTCCCAAATTTTTACATTGATCAAAAAACTTTATATTTGAGCAACAATCAAGATATTTTGAGATTTGATCTACCATACTGTATTTATATTTTACAACTTTACGACTCAAATCAAATATCACAGCTATAACTATTCCTGAATAATTTTTAATTAGAATATTTCAGATATATAATGACTGTTGTAGTAATTTTTA
>JAJEAQ010000711.1 GCA_022822685.1 Trichodesmium sp. jk18x7bins.61 | reverse complement strand
GTTAAATAACTAACTTAAATTTAGTAGTCAGTAGAGGGTTTTTTTATGATTGTGTCTATGGTTAATTTGATTCCTATTTCTATTCTAGGTGACTGCAAAGAGCCTAAAGGAGTTCCATCAAGCTCGCTTTTTCTCTCCTACATGATAAACTGGTCATACAATCGGATTTCATATTAATCACTAATTGTCCATTTTTTATCCCTGTGCCCTCTGTAGTCTATTCATCTCCAAAACACTAGAACTAAAGTTTGACTCAAAATCCCAATCATTGCACAATATAGTATTGATTCCGAATTAAACGATTAGTAAATTAATGGACATTATCGAATTTTTTCAGTTCAGTGCAGGTGAATGGTTTTCCCAACGTACAATTCACAATTTAGTTTCTGGGGAATTGCAAGCAGGTAAATCAGAAGTGAATGTTGAGAACTTAGAAAAAGCTGACTCCACAGTCATCAAGTTATCTGAACAAAATCAAATTGACCTCAGTGCCACTCAAATAGTAGGAGTACAAATTAACTGGAATGGTACTACTAACCGAGAGCAAGTGAAAGATATAGGCTCAACCATTCTGATTTTGATTCCTAATTCTGACAACCCCTACCAAGGTAGATTATTGCAAAATAGAGGGGATGGTGACAGTAAAAAAAACCGTGGTCGCTATATTATGGGTAGTGATGATGTTTTAACCATGATTACCGAATCAGAGGATTTTACGCAGAGGAACGTTTCTGGTATCTAATGCCTAATTTACGGTTACGCACCAGTGTGGTTAAAAGACCATTAGGTTTTACTTTCGCTTCTTTTTGTTCAGAAATTCGCCGATTAAAAAGTTAAGTGCTCAGCTTTCGATAAAAGGAGTCAGCACTCAAGAGGGGAAAATTTTAATTTCTGGAGAAGTGTATTCAATTTATTCTCCACTTTCTACAGCCTGCTTCAATTTTCCTTTGGTGGCTTTTTTTGTTTAACTGTGTCAGGTAGGCTCTGGCGCGATCGCCGGGGTTGGCTATTATTGATCACTGCTTTCAATTTGGTATAAAAATCAGTATATTTAATATTATGCTGAGTAGGTTGTACTGAGGGCTGATTCACTAAATCTTGAGCTTGATTGTTGAAGTTAGGCTCAAAGGGATTTGAGTTTTGGGAAACTGATGTAGAATGCTCTGGGGTTTTTGATTCTGATAAATCAGGAATTTTCTCTAGTTGTAATGACTGAGTCTGAATCTCGGATGTTAGATTTGTCAAAACATTTCTAGTAACAATATTTTGAAATTCAGAATTGAAATGATAAACGGCTTGAGCACGACGTTCCCATAATGTCAATATCTGTTGGACAGAGATAGCCTTATAACGTCCAAGATATAATGCTTCAATCACTGCTAAAGCTAGCCACTCTTGTTTATAGTTGTTATACCAACGAGCAATAAGTTGCTCAGGAGTTTCACAACCGAGGTCAAAATCATACTTAGTTAACAGAGCCTCCGCTAAAGCAGATATTGATGACTGTTCTGTCATTGATCTTTGATTTTTTCCAATAGCTAATGTCTAATAGTTACTGATTCACATAGACAGATACTTAGATTGACTTAATTTTCTTAGTAGTGCGTTTTTAACAAACCGGTGGGAAATCCTACTTGCTCCTGTCAGGGGAGTTAGGATGAAAGCCAGCCTCCTAAAACAAATACATCCTGATTCTCAATATCCGAATTCTCGAACGATGCACTAATTTTTGACAAGTAAGCAACAGAATCAAGTATGGCTTTTATAATAGAATAGTTATCAACACAGGTGGAGGATATCACCTCTGTCAAAACCCTGATTCGCTCTGTGGGAGTCGAATCATCCCTCGTTGCAGACTAAGCTCAAAGTAGGTAGTATGTCAAGCCAAAGATATAGCTCTATCAGAGTAGAAAATTTATGTCCACAAAAAAATGCTTAACAGCAAAGATAAACAGCAAGATTATATATTTCTCCATATTAAAGATTTCTTAACAATTATCAAGGGGGAATCAGTCAGAAGGCAAGAAGGAAAAAGGTCAATTTAAAAGATGATTTTAATCCAAATTAACATTGAAGATCACTAATTATGAATTTGCTGAGGGACTTAAACCCAATATCTATCTCTCGATAGAGAAAATTGACATCTTATTACCTAACTTTGATCCTTGAGCCTGATTTCTGCCTGCGCAGCGAGCTAAGTTTGATCACGAAAAATAGTTATATAGCAGTTCTCAGCCTTGGTGAGGTACAAAAATCTACTGCTTTAGTAGTCAGTAGGAATCTATTGGTTACAGGCTCAGGTGAGGTAGGCACTCCAAGTCAAATCAAAATATTTTATTTTTTCTATAGATAGTCAGATACAGCACTGCTAATGTACCGGCAGAGTCTGAGAAACGCTATAATTGCTACATCATAGCTCAAACAAAGCCTTTTTATGGTTACTCCACCCAAAACTATTTTACGTGCCTCTAAAATTGTGGTTTTTTTGTGACGAATGATTACCATTCAAGGTAGGAAGTGGAGTACAGTTCCACCTCCCACTGAGAGTAAATGTATAGCGGTTCGCTCTGGCGTATTTACACATTATTTTTTGTACAACCTTTCATAGGCTGCACTCTGGGCTATAAGTTGTAAATACCTGATCCCGCAGCGCTAGAACTCAATTTTATTGACAAATGAACAAAAGTATGATAAAAGAACCAAGAAGCGAGCGATCGCAAATAGTGAGCGCTCGCTTAGTTGACAGGAGTAGTCACAACCCCACAGAGTGATAACTAGACTCTAATTAATATAGGATATAAGCTCTAGAGGTTATAGGCCTGTGGAAAAATTAGGAGTAATCATCTGCTGGTAGAAACAACTCAATTAAGTTGAGAGCCTGAGCCTGTTTAAAGTGGTTGGCCAAGTTTTAACTTTCAAGGACGGTATTTTCCCCATCACCCAACACCTAATACCAAATCCGGTTATGAAAGCGAAGCGACTCCTCCGGGAGGCAAGCGTAGGTCCTCCCTCATGAGGCAAAAGTACATTTTCCAAATTGTCTACAACCATGCATGGTTCTTGCCAGATGAGCTGTTGCCTTTCCCTCTTAACAAAGCTAAATAAAGCTCCTATCGCGGGCCTGATTTAGTTTAATTATCTAAAGCCAGTCTACTTTTAAGATAACGGAGAAAAAGTGGTAGGTTTTGGAGGAGTAGTTCATATTTGTTTATTTAGTTAAATTCCAAACAAATCTACCAATTTTATCGATATAACCTTTTTTGCCATCTACCCAAACCTCTGCAATGCCATTAGAGAAGGCAAAAGCATTATCAAACTCAGGCTCAATAATCATCTCATTAGAAGCATTTATATAGCCATACTTGTCATCAATCCTAACTTCTGCAAGGCCTTCTGAGAAGTTGCTAGCAAAATCAAACTGTGGTTGGATGACTTTCTTACCAGAAAAATCTATATAGCCGTACTGAGCGCCAATTTTGACTGCTGCTAAACCCTCAGAAAAATCTTGACTAAATTCAAATTGAAGCCTAGTGACCATTCTACCAGTCTTGTCAATATACCCCCATCGATCATCCATTTGCACTCTGGCTAAACCATTGATAAAATCTCCAGCAAAATCATATTCTGCCTCAATTATGACTTTTCCAGTTTGATCAATATATCCATACTCATAACCGCTACCAATTTTAACTGCAGCTAACCCATCCACAAAAAAACCACGTCCTGTTTGCCCTCTGTATTCTGGCTGAATCACTATTTTGCCAGTTTGATCAATATAACCCCACTTACCGTTGATCGTAACTTGTGCTAATCCTTCGGAAAAATAGACTGCATCCTCAAACTGCGGTTGAATTACCATTTCTCCACTTTTATTAATGTAACCCCATCTCTGACTAATTCTTTTGACTGGTGCTAATCCTTGGGAAAAACGTAAAACAGAATCAAATTCTGGCTTGATCACTACTTCTCCTTGTTCGTTAATATAACCCCATCTTTCTCCAATTTTTACTGCTGCTAGTCCTTCTGAAAAATCTTTTACCTGAGCGAATCTTGGTGGGATAACTATTTTGCCCACCTTGTCAATATAACCATATTTTCCATTTTGCTGAATCGGAAATAATTTTCTTTCATCTTTTTTTTTGGCAACAGATGCAGTAGGTGTTGGGGGTGGGGGTGGATTGATTAATTGCTGAATTTCTTTGACAGCGCTACAGGATGTTAATCCTAAAATAGCTAGAGATGTTAAAAAAGATATATAGTGCCTCACTGTGAAAAATTTCCTCCTAATTTCCCATTAAAAATTTATCTCTTAATTGGCTTGACGAAAAAAGTGAGTTTCTAGCCTCCTCATTTTACGGGTACTTTTTTTTGATTTGGCCTTGCCAGTTGAAAAAAATATCTGGTGGTATGAATGTAACTAAAAAACACTCACCCGATTTGTCAGCCATTATCGTTAAATCTATTAAATGTAATACCAATTTCATCTAGTCTCGCTACACCCATCTGGCTGAAAGTAGTCAGTGGTTAATACTGTTGAATTGAGTTTTGGGCATTAAAGTACCATTCTGTTTTGAATTTGGTATAACTTAAGCAAATACAGGGAAGCTAAAAGTCAATCAGAAACTCAAACCAGAGGCATGCTCTAAAAAAGTTGTTTTCAGATAGATGTAGATAAGCAGTCTCAGAGAATGGAAAGATATAGGTAAATTTATTCATAATAAAGCTGTTGGAGTCGACGCCCGATATTATTCGGGGCGCCTCTCCTTCAGAACCGGACGTGCCGCTTTCGCTGCATCCGGCTCCTAGTTAGTCTCGGATTTCTCCTTTGCTCATGTGTTCATAATGATGACATTGGCTGTGGAGTG